>JAFDIX010000571.1 GCA_019307805.1 Deltaproteobacteria bacterium
CCCTTTTTAGCCCTTTCCGCGGATATTCAGTATTTGGTGAGGACCGAGGGACATCCCCTCAAGGTAAGGCTCAAAAAGGCGGGTCATACCGTGGCAGACGGGCTGACCACGGATCAGGTGGCCTCCCTCAAGAGGCGAAAAGAATTCGGAATGCGGAAATTAAAAGGTAGAAGGTAAAAGGCTGAAGACTGAAGTGGGAGGACAGAAATTAAAGAATGAATCACGAAACCACGAAATAATGAAAGCACGAAAAATTTCACCTTGCTCCACAATTCCTGTGGGGACCGGAAAGCAAAAGTCTATGTGTGTCGAGTGAGCAAAGCGAGCGGGTGGTTCATAAAAAATGGAAGGGAAAGGGGCGCGGTTTTGCGACAACTGGCTAGCTTTTCTTACCTTGTGCAGTGCGCCTTGAGCCGTTTGCCGTGTCGATGCAGCGCTCAATCTGTTTCAACTGTCGGATTTATTGGTCAGCAAATAAAGATGCCGACCACCAGCAACCAGTATCCAGCATCCAGTAACCAGTATCTTCTAGTTACCGCCACTGAATTATCAGTGCACTGAGAATTGCCTTTTTACTCCTGATCTGGTACTTATTCCAACCAAGGAGGGCTCTCACAGGGTTCTTCTTAACCTGACCCCCGCTGAATATCCCAATCGCCTTCTTCCAAATCAGTGGGGGTTTTTTTCGGAGAGAGGGTATGAAACAAGACGAAGAACTGATTTTGAAGGTGACCAAAGAGGTTGTGATCAAATTCATCGAGATCGGCCGGCTGTCTGTGAATTCATTTGACGAGATATTCAAGCAGATACACAGGACCGTTCATGATTCCATGAAGGAGATCTCATCGGAAAAACCCAAAGCCAAGAATTAAGGATCTCTCGCAGAGTTCGCAGAGGGCGCAGGGAAAAAGAATAATAAAGCTCTGTGACCTCCTTGGCGGGCCATAGCCTTCAAGGCGACGGCGGCTGTGCCTCTAGCGAAGCCCGCCAACGGCGGACAAGCGGGTGGTGAAAAAGACTGCTAATATTCTGAATGCAACTAATAATTTACTTTGGTTAAGAAGAGCCCTTGGGGCGGCGCCTTAATGCCGGCCAACGTTCTATCCCGGGCGTGCAGGATTTTCTCAAATTCATCCGGCCCTGTTTTTCCCTTTCCCACATCCACCACGCTGCCCATAATATTGCGGACCATGTGTCGCAAAAAGCCATTTGCCTCGAAATGGAATGAGAGAAGGTGGGAATCATGGCCATGAATTTCAGCCTTCAGCATGTTTCTCACAGGGGATTTGGCAGCGCTTCCCGTGGACATGAAAGAGGAGAAATCCTGTTCTCCCAGCAAAAGTGAGAGACATTTTTCCATTTCAGACCTGTTGAGCGGGTCGTGAATGTGCCAAAGATAGCGCGCGGAGAAAATGTCAGGCTCGGGGCGGTTCAATATACGGTATTCATAGGTCTTGGTCCTGGCGCTGTACCTTGAATGGAATTCCGAGGGGACATATCGGGCATCCTTTATATATATGTCCTGGGGGAGCAGGGAATTGAGACCCCTCCTGAGGGCGGGCGGATCGAGCCTGGACCGGGTGTTGAAATTGCACACCTGATTCAGGGCATGGACGCCGGCATCGGTCCTGCCGGAACCGTGCACGGTGACCGATTCATTGGTCATCACCTCGATTTTGTCTTCCAGAACGGCCTGGATCGTCGGGTCGGACTTTTGCCTCTGCCACCCGTGGTAAAGGGTGCCGTCATATTGGAGATCCAGCCTGATATTCTTTGTCATAACTGTGAAGTGTCTAAAGTTTGAAGTGATCTAAAGTGATAATCACGAATCCGCCTTCGCACAAGGCTTCGGCGTGACAAGAGCACGAAAGTCTGAAAACACGAAACTGTTATTATAATATCATGCGCTGAAAGCGCACTCTTTAACATTAGGCTTTTTAGTCACTTTGGCTCACTTTAGTCACTAGTGATTTTCCATTACTCCATCACTCCAATACTCCATTACCCCAAATAACAAGGGGAAGCCGATTTGACTTCCCCTTGAGGTAAATCCATAAATATGTATAGAGGCGTGTGCCCCAAATTCCTTAACGCTTGGAGTACTGGAAATGGGCCCGTGCGCCCGGCTGCCCGTATTTTTTCCGTTCCTTGACTCTGGCATCCCGGGTCAACATTCTTTGCTTTTTCAAAAGGGCACGAAGTTCCGGGTTGACAATGATCAGGGCCCGGCTGATGCCATGCTTGATGGCGCCTGCCTGACCTGAAATCCCGCCCCCCCTCACAGTGACATTAATATCGAAACGGTCAACGTTATCGGTGTGTTCGAGGGGCTGCCTGACCACCAGCTTATCCGTTTCCCTGGTCATGTAGACATCAATGGGTTTCTTGTTGATCGTAATTTGTCCCGTACCTGATTTGAGCCATACACGGGCGACGGAGGATTTCCTCTTGCCAACGGCGTGAGATAATTCTTCTGCCATAACTCTATATCTCCATAATCTGCGGATTCTGGGCCTCGTGGGGGTGTTCAGATCCGACATATATTTTCAATTTCTTTAACTGGCGACGTCCCAGGCTGTTTTTGGGGAGCATGCGCTTGACGGCCAGCCTGACGAGTTCTTCCGGCTTCTTCTCCAGGAGTTTCTTTGCAGAGATCTGTTTAAGCCCCCCCGGATAGCGGCTGTGGTGATAGTAGATCTTCTGGTCCCACTTTCTTCCGGTGAGCGCGATCTTTTCGGCATTGACCACCACAACAAAATCACCCGTATCCGCATGGGGGGTGAATATGGGTTTGTGCTTCCCCCTGAGACGAACGGCAATCTGGGTGGCAAGTCTCCCAAGGATTTTATCCTTGGCATCCACCACAAGCCACTTCTTTTCTACCTCATGTTCTTTGGCTACAAAAGTCTTCATAACAGAGCATCCTTGTTCGTAAAATCAAAACACATATATTTATGGGAACAAAGTATCTATGTCAAGCATTTTTTCAAGGGAAAAGGGTTGACAGAACACGGCATCACTGCTAAAAAAACCTCGTTATCGGGATGCGCCCGTAGCTCAGCTGGATAGAGCGCCGGGCTTCGAACCCGTAGGTCGCAGGTTCGAATCCTGCCGGGCGC
>JAFDIX010000572.1 GCA_019307805.1 Deltaproteobacteria bacterium
CCCCGGCCGTGACGGCTATTACATTTTCAGGCACATCCACGAGGATCTCCACATGGGTGATGTCCTGAAGGCTCACGATGGGCTGTTTGGGCTTGACTTCCTGAAAGTTGTCCACAAAGCGCTTGGCAATGACACCGGAAAAGGGGGCCCGAAGGTAGGTGTAGCTGAGCTGGTTCCTGGCATCATCCACTGTGGCCTTGAGGGACTTAATCCTGCCCTCCGACTGGTTCACGGCCTCCATCTTCCTGTCAATATCCGCGCCGCTGACCGCTCCTGGGTCCTTGTCCCTGATCCTCTTGACCCGGGCATACTCCTTTTTGGCCAGTTCCAGGCCCGCCTTTGCCGTTTTAAGTCTTCCCTGGGCATTGGCCAGATTTGTTTGAAAGTCCTTTGGATCAATGCGTGCCAGAAGCGCACCCTTTTTTACATCCTGGCCCTCCTTCCCGGCAATGGGAAGGTGGGAGAGCCGGCCACCCACCTCCTTGAAGGCCAGGTTGACCCTTTTGGATGCCCGCACCTTGCCCGGGAGGGTCAGGCCTTCCACGCCTGCACCGGACTTGACGGTCAGGGTCTTCACGGGACGGATGACCTCTTTGGCGACTTCCGGCTCCTTTTTCCCACAGGCGGTGAATGAAAGGATGAATAGTGCGGCCAGAGAGGCCGAGACCCCTTTGGCCCAGCAATATGGGAATAAACGATTCCTTCTCTTCACGGGATTCATGGGATTACCTCATAAATGTATTGGTGTGAGTGACGATTGTTTTATGGTGCTCACCTGCAATGAATTCTGCAGTGCAGTTCATATAGGGTAATTAATATATCCTGGGGCAGCACTATATTCAACAGAAAACTCGTGTTTTAATTGGGATCCTTTGTTGACACAGAAGAAGGATTTCCATACACTCTGCCCGCCAAAGGACACACCCCTATTCTTAAATCATACTATGGAAAAGATACCTCTGCTATTATTGTTTCTGAGCCATCTCTGGATCGATGCCTCCCAGAATATCCTACCGGTGGTAGCCCCCAAGCTCAGGGAAGTGTTTGCCTTGAGCTATTTTCAGGTCGGCCTGCTCATGATGGTCCTGAATCTCACCTCATCAGTGATCCAGCCCCTGTTCGGTTTTATCTCTGACCGCAGGAGCACGGGATGGTTCGTCTCCCTGGGGCTCCTCTGGACGGCAACGGCCATGGGGCTCCTGGGGTGGTCCCCGAACTTCTACACGGCACTATTCCTCGTGGGGCTCTCGGGTCTGGGCACTGCCGCCTTTCACCCCCGGGCCTATATGGCGACATATCAGGTCAGCGGATCCCGTACGGGGTTTGGAACGGCCATATTTTCTACGGCAGGAAATCTCGGGTTTGCCATAGGGCCGCTGGTGGGCAGTTTCCTGGTGCTGGGCTATGGATTGCATGCTACCATTTATGTGCTTATCCCGGGGGTATTGATCTCCCTTCTCGTCTTCATGTATCCGGGAGACTTCCTGAAACGGGAAAAGGCAAAGTACAAAAAACCTCAAGTAGAAGCGTCTGATACCCCCTTTCCCATTCCATGGGTTCCCCTGATTGCCCTCTGCACTATTGTGGCGCTTCGATCCTGGGCGGCTATCAGCGTTGTGATCTACCTGCCCATGTATTTCGAGACCCAGGGCATTGCCCTGGAGACGGGAAGTTCCATGCTCTCTGTTTTTCTTATCAGCGCAGCTGTAGCAGGGCTCTACGGGGGGCACCTCTCAGACCGTGTGGGCAGGCGGCTTGTGGTTGTCACCAGTCTTTTACTCTACACGCCGCTCATGGCACTGATGATTTTGAGCCAGGGGTGGGTCCTATGGGTCCTGGTCATGGCCTCGGGTGCAGCCCTGCTTACTTCCTATTCGGTAACCGTCGTGATGGCACAGGAACTTCTCCCACGACATCTGGGGCTGGCTTCCGGGTTGATTCTGGGGCTTGCATTCGGCACGGGCGGATTGGGATCCGCCCTCTCCGGGTACCTTGCTGATATGATGGGGCTTCGCGCTGTAATATGGATGCTCGCGATTGTTCCCATTGTCGGCCTTCTTTTGGCACCACTGCTGAAAAAGCCGCAGGAGAAGCATTCAGTAGAAAGCTGAGGTTGCTTCAAGGAAAACAATGAAAGCAGTAAGAAAAGACTTGTCGATGGCTGCGTGGATACAATGGGTCATATTGATTCCGATTTATGTATTTTTCTTTTTCAATGTCGCCCATGGATATCCCACCCACGCACAGGTTATTGCTGAATTTCTGCCCAGCGTGGTGACTATCGTGGCCCTGGATGTTAATGGGAACCCCCGTTCTTCGGGAAGCGGCTTCTTTCTCAATGCGTCGGGTGATATCGGCACCAGCCACCATGTGCTGGAAGGCTGTGCCCGGGCCAGGGTGATCACTCCAGGAGGGGAAAGGGGTACAATCCTTGAGATTGTAAAAAGCGATCCCCGTGTAGACCTGGTGGTGGCAAGGACATCACTCCGGAATACACAACCCCTGGGGTTGGGAGATGGGGAGCGACTGGCCCCTGGTGATCAAGTGATTTGCCTTGGGAACCCCGCTGGGTCAGGGGCCACCGTTACCAGGGGGGTGATTCATAGTATCAGTGAGACCGAGGGTATTCGATTGATTCAAATTTCAGCCGCTGTTTCAGCGGGCAGTAGCGGCGGGCCGGTCTTGAATGCAGAAGGGAAGGTTATCGGTGTTGCCGTGGCCTTCCTTTCCCAGGGAAAAGACCTCAATTTCGCGATACCAATAGATTATTTAAAGACTCTCAAGAGTGTGAACCTCACACTGGAGGAACTGCCCCCGGCAACGACAAGATTTGAGGCGGCCCTGAGTGATGGAGAACTGACAGAATTATTTCTTACCCCCAAAGCCAGGGGGCCCGGGACCGTGTATTTCAGAAACGGCAGGACCCTGCTGTGTGACAGGGCCTGGAAAGACCGGAACACCATCTTTCTGGTCGTTCACGGGAAGGATGTGGCCATCGGGTATGAGGAGTCCATGATCGATATGGAACGGTCATTTGTCACATCTCCCTGATTACGGTTTCAATCGCTGACACACAGGATGGGTCCCATTTTTTCCCTGCATGTTTTTTAAACTGCCAGGATTTTTGCACCAAGGGGAATGTCTTCATCATTAAGCCTGCGGGGGTATCCCTTGCCATCGGGTCTCTCGTGGTGATAATGCACGTAGTCCAGGGCAGGGCCAAGAAAATCCAGATTCTGCAGTATCTCAGCACCCACGATGGGGTGTTTGATGATTTCCCGCACTACCTCGGGCGGGTTTTTGGCCCCGTGGGCCTGAAACAGGAGGTCTGAAAACCCGATCTTTCCGATATCATGCAAGATCCCGCCTATACGAACGCATTCCGCCTCTTCTTCTTCCAGA
>JAFDIX010000086.1 GCA_019307805.1 Deltaproteobacteria bacterium
CTTAAGGCAGAATATGAGGAAATGAATTTGAGTGAGAATACCCAGGTAGAAAGACTCAATGCACATGACCTGGAAGCCATCGGTGAAATTGATGAGCGATACTTCAAATCAAAACGCCTACAGTTTCTTACGAATATATACATTGATTCAATCAAGGAGAGTTGCTTCTGTTTGAAAGATCAAGGAAAGGTTGTGGGATTTCTCATGCTGAGACGGAGACAGGCTTCGAAAGACGAAGGCCATTTTGCTGAAGGACCAGATTATGCCTATCGCCTTGGCCCATCTTGCGTCCTGCCGGAGTATGGCATCAACGGCTTCAAAGCTCTCTTCCAGGAAGCGATACGGGCCGTTAATGAGGAAGTGCGCCAACTGGGAGGCAGCGCCAGGATGTATGCCGTATTTCCGAAGAATGCGGACAAAGAGGAGATCTATGAAGATACGCGAGAACTGGCAAAGGCAATGGACATGGATGCGAATATGAACCTTGACAGCGTCTTTGACGAACACGATCATATCTTTGGAGCGAAGAAGTCAACAAAAAACGAAGAACAATGGAAGTATATGGAAAGCCTGGGCTTCCATCAGGAATATTTCGAGCAAGTGATGAGTTATACGCCCGGGAAAGCAGTGAATACACAACCAGCCCAAAAAAATGCAGAGGAAACCAGGACCGACCCGGAAGGAATTTTTGCGTCGGCGACACCTGGTGACAAGGCATAACGGAAGAGAATTGAAATGAACAAAATAAAGGAGTTTCAATCAATCCCAGGTGTCGGTAAAAGTATAGCGCGAGATCTTGTGGATTTAGGGTATAGTAAAGTTGATGAATTACGAACAGAAGACCCTGAGGAAATGTATCAAAATCTTATGGCTTTAAGAGGCCACCCTATTGATCGTTGTGTCCTATACGTTTTTAGGTGTGCAAACTATTTTGCCGGTAACTCTGTTCATAGCCCTGAACTTCTAAAATGGTGGAATTGGAAAGACAGGAAGTAAATAGTCATTGTGTATGCCCGAAATGTGAAGGAAAAGAGACCGAACACACTGATTCATCAGAGCATGCATAGTGAGGCGATATCCGTTGGCTGAATCTTCCTATTTCCGACTTCAACTTGTAGTTTTTGCTCTGGTAACCGCGTCATTTACCAACATCTACATTACCCAACCCGTATTGCCAATTCTTCAAAAGGAATTTTCAGTGGATATGGTCCTGGTCTCATTCACCATATCTGCTGTTATTCTCGGTATTGCCATATCCAACCTCCCTTTCGGTTTTCTGTCGGACAGGCTACCCATCCAACCCATTATTCTCGTGGGTGCCATTGTCGTGGCCTTGAGCGGTTTCATCTGCGCGCTGACAAAAGATATCTGGATTTTGATTGGTGCGCGCTTTCTTCAGGGGATTTTCATCCCCGCGATGACAACCTGTCTCGCGGCCTATCTGGCGAGGACACTTCCGGCAGAGAGACTGAATGTGGTCATGGGCTCCTATGTGGCGGCAACCGTGCTCGGAGGCATGGGGGGGCGTCTGCTTGGGGGCTTGATTCACCAGTCATTGCACTGGCGCTATTCTTTTGTGACGGCGTCTATTCTCATCCTTGTTGCGGCTTTGGCTGTTTTTCGATGGTTGCCACGGGCTCCGGTCGATGCCGGGCGTGAAAAAACGGCAATAGGGTTTCTTGATTTGCTGAAGCGGCGGGAATTATTGGGCATGTTTTTTTGTGCCACGGGCAGCTTTGCTATATTTTCATCTATTTTCAACTATCTGCCGTTCAGACTACACGGACCGCCTTTTCATTTCAGCACCGAACAGACAACGCTGCTCTACCTCGTCTATGTGGTTGGTATCTTTATGGGGCCGACGGCCGGTCGCATCAGTAACCGTTTTGGCAGTGGGAACACATTAATCGGGGGTGTCGCTGTCTTGGGTCTTTCCCTGGCCATTCTTCTGCTTCCTTCCATCACGGCAGTGGTCATTGGGCTCATCGGGATTTGCACCGGATTTTTCGCTATCCATGCTGCTGCCGTTGGCTCCCTCAACCGCAAACTTACCAGCGGGCAAGGGCGGGCCAATGCCCTCTATGTCCTGTTTTACTATACAGGGGGATGGCTGGGAATTACCGGGTCGGGTTTTGCCTACGAGCATGGGGGCTGGACTGCCGTGGTATGCATCCTCATGGTCCTTTTAATCATTCCTCTGGCCGCGGGAATCAACGAGCGCAGAACCGGATAAGGGAGATCTTTACTCCAGCTGTTCACTATTCACTCGGCCTTCGGATGCCAGTTTTCGGAAAAGGTCCAAAGTCTTACCAACGGCTTCTGTCAGAGGGGTGAGAGGCACGGTGGGTATGATGCGCCGCAGGTTCTTACAGTCAAAATCCACGGGAAATGGGAGCTTGCTGTTCTTTTCATAGGTGATTTGTGCATTCGGGGCCAAACCTTGCAGCGTTTCAACGAATTCGCGCACATCCGTTACAATGTTGTGCATATTGCAGACAATGGCTCCCTTCCAGGCGGCACGGGCTGCATCAATAAAAATGCGGGCGGTATCATCCACGTATTGAAAGGCCGTGGGGCCTCCAAAGCTGATGTGAAAGGGCTGCTCCACAGCCGCTGCCAGGGTCGCTTTGGAAAGCCCTGCTGTCAATCCCTGATCCCTTGCAACACCGTATATGGTTGCAGGTCGCAATCCTACGCTGCCGACCTTCCATTCCTTCCAAAAGACCCTGGCTGTGTTTTCATTTGTCTGCTTGTAGGTCCCATAGAAGGTGTCCGGGTGGAGAGGGACATCCTCCTGTAAAGGCTTTTGCGGGTAGAGGTGGTCTGGTCCGTAGGCCGCTATTGAACTGGCATAACTCATTCCGCCGATCTGATTGCCGGCACTTCGTATCGCTTCAAATACATTCGCCGTTCCAACTACATTGACTTGGGCGCCGAGGCCGGGGTCCGCATTGCAGAAGGGGAACTGCAGTGCTGCCAAATGAATGACGTGGGTCGCACCACTTTGGTGCAGCGCCTTTTTGATATCATCCAGATTCGTAATACTGCCCTGAATGTATTGCACTTTGGCAAGGGCCCTTTTGTTTAGGAGCAATTTCAGCCTTTGATCATTGTCTGATTGATCAAATATGATCGCTTCTACTCCGTCACGTAGCAAATTCCGCACCACCCAAGCCCCGATACAACCCATGGCTCCTGTTACCAGAAATTTCTCCTCGCCCATCATTCCTCCTGTTCTTAGGTTCTATCGGGCCATCATGGCCATTTCTTCCACTTTAGGGAACCTGTTTTCGTCGATTTTCAGAGCCTCTTCCACAATGGAAAGCAGGTGCTCTTTTTCCTGGGGCATCTGGTACCCTTCATAGCCCTGGTGAAACACATATCTGAGTCCGGACATGGATCTGTAACACGGGTTCGTTGCATGATCGAAACAAAGCTTGGATTTCACATCCAGATTTTCAATAAACTTTCCGATCTCTCTGACAAGCCCATGGGGTCGCAAGAACTGAAAATCACCCCTGGCGTATTCGTCTGCCAGAGGGGTTCCGGGAATAGGAGCAAAGGTCCTTGATCGAATATAGTGCGGGCTGAACCTGTTCAATACCAATGCCGTGTTCAGGGCATGCTGGTCGGTCATCTCCTTGCCCCCCAGGCCCGGCATTATATATTCCGAAAGTTCAATAGCCGCCGCCATTATTTTTTTTCCTGCATCGGCATGTTCCCTGGCGGTAACCCCCTTGTGGATTTTCTTAAGCAACACGTCATCCCCGGTTTCCAGACCCATGTGAAGCCTTGAAAGCCCGGCCTTCCTGATTGCAACCATGCTCTCGAAGGACTTCTTGGAGACTGTTTTGGCCCTTGCATATGAGGTGATCCTCTCGATCTCGGGAAAGGCCTCTTTGAGGTATCCTATGGCCTCCACCAGATCAGGCGTTTTCATGATCAGGCTGTTGGCATCCTGAAGGAACACGGTTTTTCCTCCCGCATTCAACCAGTTGAGTACACTCGTAAAACTGTTACTATACCTTGCCTCCGGGTATTTCTGGAATAACGCATCAACCACTTTCGGTGTGATTTCACCTCCCTGACCGAGATCAGCCGATGTTTCCTGTATCATATCGCTGATGGCCTTTGCCCTGTCAATATCCCTTTTGATTTCTTCCATAGTGCGCAATTCAAATTTGCCCCTTCCGTAGGGCGCCCCATAACAAAAGGTACAGTTGTTCCAGGGACAGTTCCTTGTAAATCTCAACAGCAGGGAGTGACTTCCTCCTTCGCTGGGAGGTCTTATGGCACCTATTTCAAATTCCTCGATCTTTGTTTCGTTCATTTTTTTTTACTCCTTGATAATTCAATGATACCAGAAAGGCCTAAAACCATGCTACCTTCTAATATAAGTCCAATACTCCATCACTCCATGTGAAAAGGAAAGAAAAATGACCGGAAGGGATATTGTTTCTGACCTGGCTCAAAGGACCAGGTTTTACAGGTAAAAATATCGAAGGAGGTCGCAAGCTATGATCCAAAGAGTAAAATGGTTCCTTTTCTCCGCGCTTTTGTTCTTGGTCATTACCGGCACCGTTGCATCCGGAGACATGATCAGCCCCCGGATGAGAGAACTGATGGGGGAGAAGATGTTCAGGTATGCGCAGTGGGGTCTTCTTGCCGTGGATATCCAATCCGGTGAAACCATCTATGCGCTGAATGCCGACAAGATGTTCAAACCCGGTTCCACAACAAAAGTTTTTACCGTGTCCGCGGCACTGAATGTCTTTGGTGCGGATCACCGTTTTGAGACACCGGTCTATGGTCGAGGAAAAATCCTTGCATCCGGTGAACTCACGGGTGATCTTATTCTGAAGGCCGTTGGCGACATTACCCTCGGGGGAAGGGCGACCCCGGAGGGGCACATCGCTTTTACGGATTTCGATCACGATCATGCCAATGCATTTGGAGTCGCAATATTAACGGCCCCCGGTCCAACCGCCGGGATCGATCGGCTTGCAAAACAGGTCCTTGGGTCCGGAATCAACCGGGTTTCAGGTGAAGTCATCGTGGATGATCGTATCTTCGATGCAGATGCAACCCAACAGGGCCTCACGCCCGTCATGGTCAACGACAACCTGATCGATCTGGTCATCACGCCCGGCAAACCCGGGTCCTATGCCCAGGTCGAATGGCGGCCGCGCTGTTCCTTTTATCGTATCGACGCTCAAATCCGTACCGTGGACAAGGGCCGGCCTGAAAGCATCGATATCCGTTCCGTGGGTCCCGGAAAGATCATCCTGCGGGGGGAGATTCCAGCGGGAAGCAGCCCCCTGGTGCGTGTTGCCAAGGTGGAGGATCCTGCATCGTTCCTGAGGGCCCTCTTCATCGAGGCGCTGCAACGCGCCGGCGTTCAACTTGATGCCTCTCCCCTCGATCTTAACCCTGCTGGGCGGCTGCCTGTGAAACACCATTACCATAACCTTCCCAAGGTGGCGGGCCTCATATCCCTGCCTTTTAGCGAATATGCCCGGCTGATACTCAAGGTGAGTCATAACCGTGGGGCCAATACGCTCCTGCCGCTCATGTCCCTGCAGGCGGGTGACGGGACCTATAAGGATGGCTTTCGCATTGAGAAGGAATTCCTGCAAAAGGCGGGAATTGACCTTTCTTCGGTCGCCCTCGCCGATGGCGCGGGAGGGGATCCGTATACCAATTTTACCCCGGCTGCGGTTGTCGGCCTGCTGCGGCACATGGCTTCCACCCCTTACTATGGGGTACTCCGCAATGCCATGCCCTCGCTTGGGGAGGATGGCACGCTGGCCGGCGCGGTCAGCCCGGACAGTCCTGCCCGGGGCAGGGTGCATGCAAAAACAGGCACCATCATTTCTTTTAATCCTTTGGCAAAGAAGCCCATGCTGAATGCCAAGGCACTTGCCGGATATATGACGACCTCCAGGGGCCGCAACCTGGCCTTTGCAATCTTCGTGAACAAGGTACCCGTAGATACGGTTCAGGAAGCACTTGATGTGGGCCATACATTGGGAAAAATCTGCGAGATGATGTATGCTGCCCAATAGGAATTCCGGGCCAGGCGCCTTTTGGACATCGGAATAACAATACAGGGTGATTAAAATCGAGAAAAAAAAGGAGAATTCACATGATTAATGTCATCGCATCCATTCAGATCAAGGAGGGAAAGGTATCGGAGTTTTTGGAAATATTTAAGTCCAATGTGCCCAATGTACGAGAAGAAAAGGGGTGTATCGAGTATTTTCCGGCCGTAGACATCGATACAGACCTGCCACCCCAGGCCCTGGATGAAAATATGGTCACGATCATCGAGAAATGGGAAGACGTGGAAGCCCTTAAAGTCCATCTGGTTGCCCCGCATATGCTGGCCTACAGGGAGAAGGTCAAGGACATGGTCGAGAACCTCTCGTTCAAGGTCTTGCAGGAAGGGTGATCCCTGCATACACAGGCTGCCATGTGAGGAGGAAGATGGTTATCAGGGTCGCAGCCAATGCCGTCATGATTGCAGGCTTTCTCTTACTGGCCAATATTCTCTATGGTGCGATAAACGGTTCTCTGCCTGCACGTGTATTCACCGGGTTGCACCAATCGTGGATTTATAATGTGTATGCTTTGGGTTTGATTCTTCCGGTTCCTTTCCACATCATTTCCATCGGTCTGGTTTTGAAGCGGAAATGGTTGTCGCCTTTCTGGGGCAGGGCGGCATGGCCGGCGATCGTCCTTTCAGGCTGTTGGCTGGCAGCGGCCATAGGTGTCAAATATATGGTAGCTTGAAAATGCTTTTGGAGGACCATTCGGGCAACAGGTCTTGTGGTCAGGAGTACCACTGTAACGGCCCGACTTTGGGACAACATGAATGCGCAGATAAAAACCCTGTTGATTAAATGTTTTTCAGACAGTTCGCTTAACCGTCTCCCTCAAGAGTATGGGGGGATGCCGATATTTTCTGCACCTGTGATTGGCGTCTCTCGAGGGGATGATCCCATATTTATGAAGTTCAAGGAAGTTGTAGCCCAGGACCATCTCACTCCCGTTGAAATGTGGGTCCGGAATGGATTGCCCAATGATGGGCGTCTGGGCCCCCGGTTACGTACTTTGTCAATCGTCTTCCCCTTTGACAGTCACATTCGTGAACAGTGCGGCAGGAACGATAAACCCATGCCCCTCGAGCTTTACTGTCTGGCTCGGAATCTCGCAAACCCCTTCATGGATCAAGTCCTTGACCGGGTTATGGGGTTCCTTCAGGATCAGGGCTTTCAGGCAACTGCGGGCATGGGAAGCAAGACGTTTGAGGTAACCTCCCACAGCGATTCATCCCACTTCCATTCAAACTGGTCTGAAAGGCATATTGCCTTTGCAGCAGGGTTGGGGACATTCAGCCTGCCCGAAACCTTTATCACTGATCTGGGTTGTAACATCAGATTGACATCAGTCATTACTGATGCCCCCCTTGAGGTCAGTCCCAGAGTGTTTGACGGGGCCTATGGCAACTGCCTGCATCATGCGAAAAGGACATGCGGAGAGTGTATCGCCAAATGCCCGGTTGGTGCCATCACCAGGGAGGGGCATAATAAGAAAAAATGCTCCCGTTATGTGCAGAGAATGAGAGAAAAAATGGAGGAGCGTCCCTTTCGGGTCATGATGAAGCCGCACTATCAACGGCTCAACGGAGTAGAAAAACCTGTATACAGGGTGGGTTGTGCATTGTGCCAATTCGGGGTGCCCTGTACCGACAGGAACCCCATGGCCGACGAATAAAGACCGGACCCAGCCTCCGGCCCATAGGGAGTACCCGGCTTTACAGGTAAAAACAAAATGGGATGGATTTTATCCCAAATCCGAGGGTTCTGAAAGGGTATGCTGCGGATATCTCACAAAGTGATCATCCCGTTGAGTGAAATCGAAATAAGTGCGATTCGCGCCCAGGGACCGGGGGGACAGAATGTCAATAAGGTCTCCTCAGCCGTGCACCTGCGCTTCGACATCCACGGCTCATCGCTGCCGGATTTTTATAAAGAAAGGCTTGTAAAGCTGCAGGATCAACGCATTACCAAAGAAGGGGTTATCGTTATCAAAGCACAGCAGTATCGGAGCCGGGAGAAGAACAAAGAAGAGGCCCTGGGGAGGCTTCAACAGCTTATACAGGGCGTGGCAATGTCGCCCAAAAGGCGCAAACCCACCCGACCGACCTACGGTTCTCAGAAAAGGCGTCTGGATCGCAAGACCAAACGGGGACAGACCAAGACGCTGAGGGGAAAGATCACTGTTTGAAGCGACGCACTACTGCTGATCATCCGGATTTTTATCTTCATCCGGGAGATCTTTGAATCTTTCTTCCTGCCGGTCCGTTATTTTGGAGAGATCCTCCTTGGACTGGTGATACTGTTTGACGGCACGATTCCCGGTGACCTCGTCGACTACCTTTTCTCCGCTATCGCAACCGGAAAAGGCAAGGGAAACGGTGAGCACGACAAGTAGTCCCATGAAAAAAGAGCAAAAGGTCCGGTTTTTATCCATTTTTTCTCCCTCTGGATGCATGCCCAATACCATAGATTATCAGGTCTTTTGAAAAGAGTAAAGATGCGCGGGATTGCTCAGGCAAGGTCAGAAGCCGGATATTTATTGTTGACATACGGTCACATTTTCTCCATATTTTCTTCTATTTCAGGAGAATTGTAGAACGCATCCTACCATTCTCCTGCCGGTGGAACCGACCAGGACCGTTTTATTGATAATGAAAGGGAGTTAACCAGGAATACCATGCCGTCTTCGATCATCACCAGCACGGGCAGCTATATTCCCAGCCTGCGGGTCACAAATGAAG
>JAFDIX010000573.1 GCA_019307805.1 Deltaproteobacteria bacterium
TGGTGATATTCTTCTTCATCGGCGCCTACGGCGGTTTCATCCAGGCAGGGGTGGGCATCTTCCTTCTGGCCGGTCTGGTCCTGGGGGTAGGGTACGATCTCGTCAGGGCCAATGCCGTCAAGGTCTTGATTGTCCTCTGTTTTACAGCCTTCGCCATGGTGGTCTTTATGATCAACGGCCAGATCCTGTGGGGTATGGGATTGCTGCTGGCAGTGGGGAATGCCGGAGGGGGTTGGCTGGCTGCCAAGCTGGCAATCGAGCGGGGAGCCGGGCTTGTGCGATGGTTCCTGATAGCCGTGGTGATCGTCTCAGCAGCCAAACTGTTGGGCCTCCTCGACCTGCTCATAAACGCCTTCTAAATCCAACTGGGTTTACTCTCCTTCACAAGAATGGCCCGCGGCGCATCTGCTCCGCGGTATCCCGCAGGATCATCTTTAAATCCATTTTTTTTTTTTTTTTTCTTTATGTAGGGTCGTCATAAAGTGTAAAAACATGGGAGATGTCCAAAAGGAAAATGTGTCTGAACTGGCTCAAAAAGCCGGAGCAGGCGACCGAGGATGTCTCGAAAAACTGGTAAACATGTTTCACGGCGACATATTTCGACTGGTTTACTACCGCGTCGGATCACGAATGGAGGCAGAGGACCTGACCCAGGACACATTCCTGGAGATGACAAGGAGCCTGATTCGCCTCAGAGATCCCGCAAGATTCAAAGCATGGCTGTACCGCATCGCCCTGAACAAGGTTCGGGATTTTCACAGGAAGAAAAGGCTTCGGGCCTTCCTGTTCAGGACGAAATTGGCCGGTGATATGGACACAGTTGAAAATCCGGCCAGTCCCCTGGGGCAAGTGATGGCGAAAGAGTTCTGGCATGAATTTCACAGTATGACGCAGAAGATGTCATCAAAAGAGAAGGAAGTATTTATGCTCAGATATGTGGACCAGCTTGGGATCCGGGAAATTGCCGAAGCCATGGAAAGAAATGAGAGCACGGTCAAAACGCACCTCTACAGGGCATTGAAGAAATTCAAAAGTGCCTCGGGGTTTCATGCTCTCCTGAAAGGAAGTGTATCATGAATGACCAACATCTTGATGAAGACCAGATCATTGTTTCCATTGTGGATGAAAAGGATCTTCCGAAGAAACTCAAAGGACATCTGGAGGCCTGCCCGGTATGTCAGGAGAGGAGAGGGGCACTCATGGCCCAGCTCGAAGGGATGGGTCATATGGCCAAGGAACTGGCTCCCCGGCCCCAAAGCATCAGCTTGCCCGAGCCGAAGGTATCCTGGGGATTGTCATTCAGATGGCCGGTGGTTGCCTCGGGATTGGCTTCGCTTGTCATCATCGCGGCTGTGTGGGGTCTGATGTTTTCTGGTGGCCCTCTGGAGATTGCGCCAGGGCAAGCCGGACAACAGGTCGTGGGTCTGCCCGTTATCGAAGACATACTGGAGGAACCTGTTCTGCCGGCATACTTCCAGGATATTGCCGTTGTTTCTTTTGAATATTTTGATGATGCGTTTATGGATTTTGTTGTCCCTTTGGAGGGATCGAATGAAGACACATTGGAGAATATTTCTTCAAAAAAATACGACATAGAAAAAAAGGAGGCATGATATGAAAAAAGTAATATTGATCACGGTGGTCCTTTTATTTGTATTGTCAGGGATGGGTCTGGCCAGGGTTCCTCAGGCAGGGAAGGACAGGATGGCACTTCCGCCGGTCAAATGGTGGACAATCCCCCAGGTAGCGGAAAAACTGTCCCTGACCAAAGAGGAAAAGCAAAAACTGGACACCTTGTATTATGATCAAAGGGGCCGGATGATAGACTTGCGGAGCCAGGCAGCTAAGGACCGGCTTGAACTGGAAAAGCTTTTTAACACAGAGCCTTTTGATTCCGGGGCCTGCCTCAACAGCTTTAAAAAATCCCAGGAGGCACGAAACACCATCGGGCTCGAAAGATTCAAGTTCCTGATCAAGGTGCGTGAAATTCTGGGAAACGATCGGTTCCAGACACTGAAAGGGGAGTTCAAGCAGCTCAAGAAAAATAGAAAGATCGGGAAGCGTCGTTCTCCAAGAACAGGCAGACCCCGAACCTAGCCCGGTTTATCCTCAAAAAAGGGGTCAGGCCGTGCGGTCTGACTCCTTTCCACTCAAGCCTTCTCTCCAGTTTAAGGTTTTTCTCTGTGAACTTTGCGGGCTCTGCGAGAGCTGTTTTTTATCTGGTATCCAGCATCCAGTAACCAGCATCTTTACGCCACAAGCTCTGACACCATCAACCTGGCAACCTCGCTCCGGAAGTGAGGTGAAGCTTCCCTAAAAATACTCTATGTCCCAGCTCTGTTTCGCACTCTTCACCTGTGTCTCGTAGAGATTCTCTTCCACGACGCCCGGAGGCGAGACCACCACCAACAGGATCAGCATCTCATCGCCCAGGTTGTCGAATTTATGCTCCACCTCCGGCGGAATAAAAACCGCGGAGCCCGGCCCGATCTCCCTTTTCTCATCTCCCACCGTTTCCATGGCCCTTCCCTGAAGCACATAGAGGAATTCTTCAACAGGATGGGGGTGTTTATGGAGAGGAATGGATGTTCCGGGAGGGAAGGCTGTCTCCCAGATGCTCATCTGTTTGACACCATTTGTTTGCTGGTCGAAAAGGACCCTCAGGGTCTCGTTGAGCCCCTTGTGCTCATAAAGAGGTCCTTCATCACCCAGCCAGGAAGGTTTTTTGATGTACTTGAACTCTTTTTTAGCCATATCGATCCTCCTTTTTAAGATCCATTCACAATCCTACATAAGATACGGAATGCCCATTTCTTTTCAGTATAAAAAGCCTTGCAGAAATCACAACTATGATTGCCGCAGTTCATGTTCGGATAAAACCAAAAAAATTTCAAGGATTGTTCTGGTAGAACTGTAAGTTTTTCGGAATGAGGGAAACAGATAGATAACTGAAAACGAGGCGGTTTTCTAGGTTTCTTATCGTAGAAATTGTTGATTTTGGGGGCTTCGGATTTGATTTTGGTTACCAAAAGAAACATTGAAAATGGCCAGATTCAAGTAGTATAGCAGTAACTGAAAACGAGGCAGTTTTCTAGGTTTCTTATCGT
>JAFDIX010000087.1 GCA_019307805.1 Deltaproteobacteria bacterium
CATCGAACCCATGATGGGGAGAGACAATGCCGTTATCCGGTTCCGGGTCGACGGCGCATGCCAGCTCTATCAGACCATCCCCTATACCTATAAGAATGCCCTTTGTTCCCGCATCAAAATTATGAGCGATCTGGATATTGCGGAAAGACGCCTTCCCCAGGACGGAAAAATTAACTTTAGAAAATACGCCCCCCTGGACCTTGAAGTGAGGGTATCGACGGTCCCGACTACCGGCCGCAATGAAGATGTCGTGATGCGACTCCTGGCGTCCGGGGAACCCATGGTCCTGGACAAAATGGGAATGCCGGAGAGGAGCTACACTGCCTTCTCGACCATGATTCAAAAGCCCTATGGCATTGTCCTGGTAGTTGGGCCGACAGGAAGCGGCAAGACAACAACCCTGCACGCAGCACTGCATGCTATCAACAAACCCGAAACAAAGATATGGACGGTGGAAGACCCTGTTGAAATCACCCAAAAGGGGCTTCGCCAGGTGCAGGTGCACGCCAAGATAGGGCTTACCTTTGCAAAGGCCATGCGGGCATTTTTAAGATCGGATCCCGATGTCATCATGGTGGGGGAGATGCGGGATGAGGAAACCGCTTCCACGGCCATCGAGGCATCCCTCACCGGTCATCTGGTCTTTTCAACGCTCCACACCAACAGTGCCACAGAAACCGTGACACGCTTACTGGACATGGGCATGGATCCATTCAATTTTGCAGATGCCCTCATCGGTATCCTGGCCCAGCGTTTGGCCAGGGTGCTGTGTGAACACTGCAAAGAAGGCTATCATCCCTCCCAGGAGGAGTATGACGCCATTGTCCGTGCATATGGAGGCCATTTTGAGTTGCTGAGGACCCCCTACAGTGAAGACCTCACCCTCTTCAGGCCCAAGGGCTGCCCAAAATGCCAGGATTCCGGATACAAAGGAAGGGCCGGCATTCATGAACTCCTGGTCGCAAGCCCTGAGATAAAATCCTCGATTCAGAACAAGGTGCCCATTGGTGAACTGAGAAAACAGGCGGTCATGTGCGGGATGACGACCCTGATGCAGGACGGCATCAGGAAGGTATTTGAAGGCCTGACCGACATGAAACAGGTCAGGAAGGTATGCCTGTAAATGATGGTTAGGGCCTACTGGCCTTTATATACAATTATCCTTTAGTCTGCAAATCAGGCTCTTTGCCCCTTGATACTGGTTACTGGTTACTGGATGCTGGATGAAAATCTTGCCCACGGGAAATTTTAAAAGATCTCCTTTTTTATCCAGCATCCAGCATCTAGCAACCAGCATCTCTCAATCCCAAGCAATAATGTACCGGCCTCCCCGCCCAGCGGGTTTGGGGCACAGCTTGACTATTACCGAGTGACCTTCCCACCAAGAAAACTCCTGATGCCCAGTCCGTCGGGTGTGATGGTCAGCTCTACGGCCCCTGCCCTATCAATGCGGATAACCCTGCCTTTGACCTCCTTGATCCTTCGAATAGTGTCCCGGTGCGGAAAACCGAATGTATTCCCTTTGCCGCATGAGATGATAACAACCCGTGGCCGGACCTTCTCTAAAAAGGCTTTCGTGCAGGAACCCCTGCTCCCGTGGTGAGGCGCCATGAGCACATCGCTCCTGAGAGAAGACCCCGCCCTGGAAACAACCAATGCTTCCCCTGCCTTTTCCAAATCACCCGGAAAAAGAATGGAAACGCCTCCATAGGTCAGCTTCAATACCAGGGAGCGATCGTTGACCCCCAGATTGTCCCCTTGCCCGGGGGAATCCCCGGGAGCGGCCGGGGGGTGCAACAGATCGATTTTGACACCGGAGACCTCCATCCCTCCCGCCAATTCAAGGGGAGTTCGGGTTTTAATATTTTTTGATGAAATGATCGCCATCAATTCCCTGTAAACGGATGTCTGTGCAGGGTCCCCGTTAGACCAGAACTCCCGGGGATTGAAATGGGCTGCAATAAAACCCAGCCCATTCATATGGTCTGATTGGGGATGGGAGAGGATCAGATAGTCTACCCGTCTTATTTTTTCCTTGAGAAGGAAGGGGGCCACGATCATCCTGCCGGTATCGAAAAAGTTGCCGGGATACCCTCCCCCGTCGATAAGCATCCTTTTCCTGCCGGGCAATTGTACAAGAGCGGAGTTTCCCTGTCCCACATCCAGAAAGGTGATCTTGACATGGGGGTTGAACTGGGTCCGATAACCCCAGTAGAAGACGTCGACGGTCATGAGCAACAGGACCAGCCAGAGGCCTGCCTTTGCCCAGCGCCGGCGTCTGGAAAAAAACAGGAAAAAAAGGAGCCCGTACATGAGCAACAGTTCCAGAATGTTCGGCGTGATGACCCAGATACTGGACCATGAAAATTGGGTGAGGGCCCCGGTGATTCCTCTGATCCACTCCAGACCCCATGCACCCAGCCGGAGAAAAAAGGCGGCAAGAGGCTGTGAAAAGGGGAGACTCAGGCTTGCCATAAGTCCAAGGGGCAATACCCAAAACCCCATGACAGGAACCACCAGCAGATTGGCGGGAAGGGCGACCAGTGAGATCCTGTGAAAGTAAAAGGCCGTGAGCGGCAGAAGAAAAATGGTCGCAGACAGGGTGACGGATAAAAGCCCGGCTGCGTAAGCCAGCACTTGGCTGAAAAAAGTCTTTTTGCCTTCCAGGTTCCAGTTGGATTGAAACATCTTCCTATGGAGGACAGGGGTAAGCCACAAAATTCCTGTTACGGCAAAAAAAGACAACTGAAAAGAAAGGCTGAAAATGGCAAGCGGGTTTATAGCCAATACCACAAGGGCGGCAAGGGCCAGTGTGGACCATAGGTCCTTTTCCCTCTCAAGCACAAGGGAAAGGAGAAAGGCAAGGACCATGATCATGGCCCTCTGACTGGAGACCTGGAAACCGGCAATACACGCATATGCAATCACCGGGAGGCACGTCAGGATTGCCGCTGCCTTCCGGAGTGAGAACCGGAGCACCAATCGATAGGAACGCGATAGGCTAAAAATGGCAGCCGTAAAAACCAACCATGCAACGAGCCCTATGTGCAGTCCTGATACGGCGAGTATATGCCCCAGGCCTGCCCTGTCAAAGGGTTCCCTTATTTCGGGAGTCAGTTCCTGTCTCTCACCCAGGACGAGGGCACGGTACAGTGCCCTGTCATCCGGGGAAAGGCTCTCTGCAAAAAGTTCCCGCACCGGTCCCCGGACTTTCTCCAAAAGACCCCTTGGGAAACCCAGACGCCCTCTACCCATGGAAACGATGCGTCTCCCGTCTGAAACGGAGGCGGCGCATGTGATGCCTCGCACCTGCATGGCCAGTTCATAATTGTATCGACCGGGGTTATTAAAGTTCCTGAAGGACCTTAATCTGGCAGGAAATCGAATTTTCTCACCAGACACAAAGGCCCTGCCTTCCCGGAATATATTCACCAGGATCCGATCATTCACCCTCCTTTCTCGACCTTTCAGTAGAATCCAATCCGCCCGCAAGACCAATCTTACCCTGTCCCTCATCCGCTTTGACGGCTCCAGGACAACACCTTCAATGGTCACACGCTTTCCCTGCTCTGCCCAGGGGAGCAGATCAGATTGATGATAGCCATGCTGGATAATAAACGTCCCAAGGAGAAAAAACCCCGGAAGGATAATCTGAAACCTGGTTTTATGAGAGATAATCCACGGGACAAGGATGATGAAAATGGCCAAAACCGAAAGGACAATGACCCATGGGGAATGTTGAGGCAAGAAAAGTGCGCCAAACAGCAAGCCCGCCAAAAAGGACAGCAAGATGGCTATGAGAGGCCGATTCCACATAGATCACGCCGTTTCTCTCCGGATATTTGCCCCCAACTTCATAAACTTTTCTTCCATGGCCTCGTAGCCTCTGTCCAGGTGATATATGCGATGCACTTCAGTCCTGCCCTCCAGTGCCACGAGACCTGCCAGGACGAGCGAGGCACTCGCCCGAAGATCAGTCGCCATGACCGGGGCGGCCGATAAGTACTCTCTTCCACGCACAATGGCCTGATTTCCGGAGATCTCGATATTGGCACCCATGCGTTGCAGTTCGCTCACATGAATGAATCTGTTCTCGAAAATGGTTTCCGTAATGATGCTGGAACCTTCGGCCACACACATCAAGGCCATAAACTGTGCCTGCAGATCCGTGGGAAAGCCAGGATAGGGCATGGTCTTGATATCTACGCTTTTGACAGTCTTTGGTCCTCTGATGTGAAGTCCCGAGTCCGTCTCCTTCACTTCGGCACCTACCGCCCGCAGCTTTTCGATAACCGCCTCCATATTCGCAGAGCGGCATCCCTCTATGGCGATGGAACCACCGGTCATGGCCGCTGCTACCATAAAAGTTCCAGCCTCGATGCGATCCGTGATAACGACGTGTTCCTGGACCGCCCCCAGATTCTTGACGCCCCGTATGGTGATGGTGTCCGTGCCATCTCCTTCGATAAGGGCCCCCATTTTGCGCAATACCACTGCGAGATCTATCACCTCTGGTTCCTTGGCCGCGTTTCTGAGAACGGTTTTACCCTCGGCCTTTACAGCCGCCATCATGATATTTTCCGTGCCCGTCACCGTGGGAATGTCAAAAAACACATTGGCCCCCTTTAAACGGTCTACCCGGGCATTGATATATCCGTGTTCCAAGGTCATATCCACACCCATTGCCGCCAGTGCCTTCAAATGCAGGTTAATGGGTCTGGCCCCGATGGCACAACCCCCGGGCAAGGAAATCCTGGCCCTGCCAAGCCGGGCGAGGAGTGGTCCAAGGAGTAAAATTGAAGCCCTCATGGTTTTCACGAGATCATAGGGGGCTTCACACTCGGTGATGTTATCCGAGTTGATAGACAGCACCCCATCCTGTTCCTCAAAGACCACCCCCATCTTTGACATGATTTTCCGAATGGTCTCGATGTCGCGGAGTTGGGGCACACGATGAAAACGATGCCAGCCTCCTGTCAGGATGGAGGCCGCCGTAATGGGGAGTGCGGCGTTCTTAGCGCCGCTTATGGTGACAGTTCCATTGAGCTGTCTACCGCCCTCTATGATGATCTTTTCCATGGTGAGACATCTCCTGAATGTGATCCCCCAGGCAGCCCTCTTGCAACCAGCTCGGATTTTTGCGGACCCCCGATGGAAATTAATCTATAATACACCCTGATTGGCGTCAAACCATTTAAGCATATTGGCTTGTGGGGAGGGGTGTGGAGATTAAGTTGGTCGCAGATACCATGCTGGGAAGGCTGGCGAGATGGCTGAGAATTATGGGCTATGATATCCACTTTCAGTCCTCCTATCCCGAAGGTGCCATGCATGCCCTCATCCAGGAAGGACGAAGGCCATTGTCACGGGGTCAGGGCCTTCAGAGGTTATTCCCCGATGTCCTGATCATCCATTCAAATCGGGTGGAGAACCAGGTTCACGAGGCGGTGCAAGGATTGGGCCTGGTACCGGACAGATCCAGATGGTTTACGAGGTGCCTGGTATGCAATGTCCCCTTAACAGAAGCGGGATTTGAAGAGCGGCTGGAGAATGTCCCTGATTACGTCCTCTATGAAAACCCTTCGGGAATCCGTCACTGTGCGTGCTGTAGTCGGTATTTCTGGCCGGGGACCCACAGGGAAAAAATGCTGCGGAAATTGGAAGAGTGGGGATTTTGAAGAAACGCCTGAACCCATCCCTTTTCCTGCTTTCGGAAAGGGGACCCAGTGAATACAGAAGTGTGAAACCGGCAGGGGAGCCCTGCCAGTTTCACACTTGCCTCACTATAATTTCTCAACAGGCTATTTCTTTTTTTTCTTCTTGGCAGCGGCCTTTTTCTTTTTCTTGGCAGGGGCCTTTTTCTTCTTCTTGGCTGCCTTCTTCTTGGGCTTTTTCTGTTCAGCCGCCTTAGCTTTCTTAAGCTCTGACTCTAATGTTTTGATCTTTTTTCTGAGAGCTGTGACTTCTTTGTTAATTTTAGTAAACTTTTTCTTTGCCTGTCCCATCCTGTACTTGATTTGTTTAGCAGTAGCCATACTCTCTCCTTTCCTGTCGAGTTAATCAAAAACAAATTTGAGATGTGGATTCTATTTTGAAAATTACCAAAAGTCAAGAGAATATATCCATTCAATAATAAGTGAGTTCGCTTTTGTACAGTTTGGATTTAGGCCCATTGGATAACCTTCCTATTATCTTCAAACGTTCAATCTTCATCGCTCCCTAACCTTGAACCCCTGGCCCAGACCTGGCATAGCAAAATGCAGTGGTGGAAAGCCACGTGATCAGAAGCGGTGAAAGGAAGTTTCATATTCACATTCCGTCGCGCCAGGGAACTCTTGAATCGTGAACCTGAGTCGTTACGAGATGTTTTACTTGACATCGCCTTCGGATCTCTTTTATTTTTGTTAAGCAAGAGTAAGGTCAAATAGTAAAAAGTTTTCCCGAAAGAAAGGAGGTGAGTCTTCCCGGGATATTTTCGATGAAAAGTGGTATTTGCCCCAGGCGCTGGCAGCCCTGGCATGCGGATGGTAATTTCTAAAACACTGACCGGTTTTCATGAGCCAATAGATTGTGCACCTGACCCATGGAAACCCCTGTGAAGGGAGGATACTAATGGCTGGAAGCACGTATAAGATCATCGAACTGGTAGGCACAAGTGATACATCATGGGAAGAAGCAACAAGCCTCGCCATTGAAACGGCCGGCGAAAGCGTGAAGGATCTCCGAGTCGCAGAAATCACCAAATTGGATGTGACGATTGAAAATGGTAAGGTAAAAGATTTCAGGACACGCATCAACCTATCTTTCAAGTATCAGAAATAAATGATGCCCCCCGCCTGCCGAAGCCCCTTTTCCTGCAGGGGAAAGGCGGGGAATCAATGTAAAGTTATTTTTGAGTGAGCCCATAGTGCTCTGAGGATCTCCTGCGCAAACCGAAGGAGAAAAAGGGATGGATATTTCTCGAGAAAAACTCACTGTGCTGGATCAAATCAGTTCCTCTGACAAGGTCAGGAGGAAGATTGTTGATACCGCCAGTCTGCTCTATGCGCAGAAAGGCTTTGCGGCGACCTCCATAGAAGAAATCTCTGAGAGGGCGGGTGTCAGCTTGCCTGTCACCCACCATTATATAAAGAAAAAATCCGAAATCATGAGATTGATTATGGAGGACGTCCTGAACACCTTCCAGGAACGCCTGTCAAAGGAAATTCAAGGCATTGAGGATCCGGAGGAGAAACTCGCCATTGCTGTCATCCTCTACTTCAGGGTCGTGGATGAGCACCGTGAGAAGGCCTTGTTAATCTACCAGAAATCCAGTGCTCTTGACAGAAGCTCCAGGTCCAAAGTGATGGAACTCGAGGTTCAAATCTCCGAAATCTTCGCCGAAATAATTGAGGAGGGCATTGAACAGGGGGTTTTCAGAAAACTGGATGTGGACCTTTTTTCCTACAACATCATTGTTATGGCACATATGTGGGTCCTCAAGAGATGGCACTTCAAGGGCCGGCTTACCCTGGACAATTACATAGACCTGCAGCTCGGGACCTTAATGAATGCTTTGAGAAAGTGATTCCTTTGAGGCCCGAATTATGGTCATTTTTCTGAAGCAGAGGTCTCAACTTTCTTTCCGAATGAAACCGATCCATCGCCTTGATGTCTTGCCTGGTAATCGATAGGGTATTTTTTTAAACAGAGACACCCCGTGCTCATCCATTACACTCCTGGCACTTTCCAGTGCCTCATCCGGCCTATTCCCCAAAAAACCCACCAGCCGTCCGCCGGTAGCGACAAAAGGCGCACACAGGGCTATGGTCTTGCTGAGGGGTGCCAGGGCCTTGGCTGTCACCACGTCGTACCCTGTGGTGGAAAGGCCGGATCCACCCTCCTCTATTCGCCCGTGAACGACCAGCACCCTTTGGAGCCCCAGCAACCGGATAGCCTGCCTCAGAAAACCCACCTTTTTTGCGTTTGATTCCACGATATGAAGGTCATAATCAGGGAGGAATATTTTGAGAGGGAGCCCTGGAAAACCGGCGCCTGACCCGACATCAAGCATTTTCCCACGGTCTGGAAGATAGGGCGCCGGCATCAGGGAATCCAGGAAGAGCTCCATGACAACCCGTTTCCGGGTGTCCATGCCAATGAGATTGATCCGCCTGTTCCACTCCCACAATTCATCCAGGTAAACCCGAAACCTGTGCAGTTGGGGGGCGGACAGTGGTATCCCGAAATGCAGCGCCTCTTGTCGAAAAAATTCCAGTTCATTCACGACAAATCTCAGAGGATCACCCTTCTATTTATAATCGCCATTGCCTCTTCCGGGGTATCCACGAGTTGAAAAATGTCCAGGTCTTCCTCGGAGACGGTCTTCTCCTTTAACATGGTTTCCTTTATCCAGTCTATCAGACCTTTCCAGTAGTTTGAGTCCATGAGGAGCACGGGAAAGGACTTTATCCGTTTGGTCTGGATGAGGGTAATGGCCTCAAACATCTCGTCAAGTGTCCCGAAACCCCCGGGCATGATCACATAGGCCACGGCGTATTTCACAAACATCATTTTTCGAATGAAAAAATATTTAAAATTCAATCGGACATTGGCGTATTTATTGGGTTGCTGTTCGTTTGGAAGCTGGATGTTGAGCCCCACTGATTTTCCTCCTGCGGCTGCAGCCCCCTTGTTGGCCGCCTCCATAACCCCGGGCCCTCCACCGGAAATAACATTGAACCCATTCTCCACCAGGAGGTGCGCCATCTTTTCAGCGGTCCTGTACTCTGAACTGTTGGGATGGGACCGGGCCGATCCAAAGATGGACACGGCAGGGTATACCTCGGGCATC
>JAFDIX010000574.1 GCA_019307805.1 Deltaproteobacteria bacterium
TCATCTTCTAATCTTCTGTCTGTGATTTGGTTTCCTGATAAATCCTCCAACTTTTCCTTAACCAATTCCAAACCTTCAAGATAATAAGCTAATCCATGATCCGTCTTGACATGAGGAACACCAAGGCGAAATACATCCACATCCGTGTAAAAATCCCAGGAATCAGCTATGGCTCTAATGTGATTATCCGTGACGGGTACAATAAGCAAATCGAGCATATGATAGAGGGTTTCGCTTTTCAAAAATCTATAGCCGATTTGTGCCCTGCAAAAAGTATCAAGGAATCTTGCAAGATAAGCTGAAGATTCTTCTACCTGGGCATAATTACCGCCATAAAACAGGGGTATGGGAATGGAATCACAGGCATAAATCAGCTCCAGAGGCATATACCCATTTGGCACATAACCAATGAGTTTCACTCCCTGGTCTCTCATCTTTTTCAATTCTGAGAGCCTGTCCTTCAAATGTGTTGACAGTTTCCTCATGGCTTCCATGTGTATTTTCCCAAAAGAAGTTCTGGCAACAAAAGGATTATTTATCTCCCTTTGCTACCTATTCTTCATGCTTCGACAGAGCACTAATTTGCTTTGCCCAGGATCGCGTTGGAGATGACCTGTTTCTCCATTTCCTTGGTACCCTCGTATATCTCCAAGATCTTGCAATCCCTGTAAAAACGGGCGATGTCGTATTCATTGAGGAAACCGTAACCGCCGTGCATCTGAAGGCACTCCTGGGTAATGGTGACCGCGTTCTGGGCGCAGAACCACTTGGCCATGGCAATGAGGGTGTGATCCTCTTGACCGCTGTCCAGGGACCAGCATGCCCGGTAGAAGATGGAGCGGTTGGCCTCCACGAGGGTTGCCAACTCTGCTATCTTAAACCGGATGGCCTGAAAGGATGCAATGGTCTTGCCGAACTGTTCCCTCTGTTTGATATGGCTCACGGCCTGGTCCAGTGCCCCCTGGGCAAGCCCTGTGGCCTGGGCGCAGATGGCAGTCCGCTCCCGGTTGAACAGGGTCAGGATCTGTCTGAATCCGTCCCCTTCATTCCCGATCAGGTTTTCCGCCGGTACGCGAAGGTCACTGAAGGATAACTCCGCGGTGTCTGAGGCCCGAATACCAAGCTTGTTCTTCAGTTTGTTGGCCTCAAAGCCCTTTGTGTCGGTTTCCACGATAAAGCAGCTGAACTGTCTGTGACGGCTCTCGGCTTCAGGGTTGGTCTTGCAGAAAAGAATGATGATGTCTGCCAGGGTTCCGTTGGTGATAAACATCTTGGACCCGTTGATCACATACTCATCCCCATCACGCACTCCCCTTGTTTCCACCATAGTGACATCGGAACCTGCATTGGGCTCTGTAATGGCGCCGGCAATGATCCCGTTCCCCTGAATGAGGTGGGGCAGGTATTTTTTCTTCTGCTCATCGGTTCCGTGCTCCACGATGATCTCGGAGCCAAAGGTGACGGAGAGGATGGACTGGGCCACACCAGGATCCATCCGCCAGAACTCCTCTGTGATGAGTGCCTTCTCAAAATAACTCATGCCGAACCCGCCATATTCTTCGGGAAGGTGGGTCCCCACAAAGCCGAGTTCCCGGGCCTTCTTCAGGAGTGCCATGTCCATTTTTTCGTTTTCATCGCACTCCTGGGCCACCTGAGGAAATTCCTTTTCCGCGAATTCCCTGGCCGCCATTTTGATATCCTGTTGTTCCTTGCTCAGACTGAAGTCCATTCTCTTCTCCTGTACCTTGTTCTGAATCGTGCCCCGTGCGCCTTGCATTTACTGCCCAGATGGCCTGAGGTTTTTTTTAAGCACCTTCCCCGAAGGATTCCTGGGCAGTTCGTCGATATATTCAATATGCTTGGGGACCTTGTATCCAGCCAGCCTTGAGCGGCAAAAGGCAACCACTTCCTCCGGGTCCGGGGTCTTTCCTTCTCCCTTTTCAATAAAAACCTTGGGGACCTCTCCCCATCTCTCATCAGGCACACCGATGACCGAGGCGTCGGCAACACCCGGCATATCCCGGATGACCTTCTCAATCTCTGCGGGATAGATGTTCTCCCCGCCGGAGAGGATCATGTCCTTTTTTCGATCTATCACGTACAGGTATCCTTTTTTGTCGAGTTTGCCCATGTCTCCGGTGAAGAGCCACCCCTCTCTGATGGTCTCTGCGGTCGCTTCAGGCCGGTTCCAGTAGCCCTTCATCATGTTGGGACCCCGAACCACGATCTCTCCCAGCTCATCAGGAGGGAGATCCTCCCCATCCATGCCCACGATGCGAATATCCACGTTAAAATAGGGTTTGCCGGCACACTCGGGTCGGAGAAGGATATCCTCGATGTTCACGAGGGAACCCGGACCGCACATCTCTGTCAGGCCCCACAGGTTCTGGCACAAAACTCCGATACGGTCATGGGCTTCCTTGATAAGGGGGTAGGGAAGGGGAGAACCCGGTAATACGGCCATTTCCCAACAATCCAGATCATAGGTTTCGAGGTCAGGCACCTGAAGAAGCATCCTCATAATGACAGTGACTCCCACCATGAGCCGGGCCTTTTTATCCTGGATCAATCGGACCGCCGCTTCAGGCTCGAATTTGTCCATGATGATGGTGCAGATGCCCCGTACCACATGACCCAGAAAGGGGGTTATGGAACCTGAGTGGAAGAAAGGCCCAAGCAGGAGACATCGGTCCGGATACTGGTAGTGCAGTCCGATGAGTATGTCCACGCCGCCAAAATACATGCCTTTATGGGTCAACATGGCCCCCTTGGGATTCCCTGTGGTCCCGGAGGTGTACATCACCACATTCAGGTCATCTTCATTCAACGAGATATCGGGCTCTTCATCGCCGGCTTCCTTTATAAATTCCTCATAGTCTATGGTATCGTGAAGGGAGGAAGGTCCTGCGCAAATTCGGTGACGAACCTTTTCAGGGTATTTCATCTCACCCACTATCTCTTCAAAGGCCGAACCAAAGAAAAACTCTGATACCCCACAGTCATTCAAGATGAAATCCATTTCCGGGGCAGCGAGACGAACATTCAGGGGAACGAGCACGGCACCGATTTTGGATGCCGCAAAATAAGTTTCTACAAACTCATTGC
>JAFDIX010000575.1 GCA_019307805.1 Deltaproteobacteria bacterium
CATTTATTGGCCGTAGTCACCCAGCCGGACCGACCAAAGGGAAGGGGCAAGAAAATGATCCCTACGCCTGTCAAGCGCCTGGCCCTTGAGCACAACCTCCCTGTCCTCCAACCGGAGAAGGCCTCAGACCGTCAATTCTGTGAACAGCTCAGGGAAATGAATCCTGATCTCATTATTGTCGTTGCTTTTGGTCAAATTCTACGCAAAAATGTACTGGATATTCCGAAATGGGGAGCCATCAATATCCACTCCTCCCTCCTCCCAAAATACCGGGGGGCCGCGCCCATACAGTGGGCCCTTTTCCAGGACGAGGAAAAGACAGGGTTGACGATCATGCGGATGGATGAAGGCCTTGATACGGGCGCCATTCTGTTTCAGAAGGAAGTACCCATCCTCAAAGACGAGACCGCAGGCCATCTCCATGACAGGCTTGCACAAACGGCAGGAGATCTGATTATCACCTCCTTGCAGGAGATGCACCGTGGGGCCTTCGAGGAGCAACCCCAGGACGATACCGATGCGACCTATGCCCCTAAAATCGACAAAAGCATGACACATATTGACTGGAACCAGCCTGCTGCAAAAATCTCTGCGCTGATTCGCGCCCTTGATCCGGTGCCGGGTGCACGGACGACACTGGAAGGCAAGGAAGTGAAGCTGTTTTCCTCCTGGGTTATGGTTGAAGGAGAACAACCCGGGGATCCCGGCATGGTTTTGAACAACAACGAAAAGGCCCTTTTTGTAAAAACAGCCCATGGGGCGGTTGGCATTGGGGAAATACAGGCACCCGGCAAGAAGAGGATGCCCGTGGCTGATTTTTTACGGGGATTTCCCCTGCCTGAAAAAGCAATCCTGGGGGAATAGATGTGACAAAACGGATTGCCTGCCAGTTCCGGGGGCTCCCTGAGGAACCTATTGATGAATGACCTATCCCCAAAAACCATGAAAGAATGGGCGCCCGATTCCCGGCCCGAGAAGAGGACCTTCGTTATTCTTCTACTCCTGGCCTGTGTCGTCCTGGTGGGCGTGGCTGTCCTTCTCTGGTTGATACCCTATGTGGGTTTTTCCAATATCCATCCGCGGCTTCCTCTCATTATGGCAATCCTTTTTGCATCGATCGTTCTCTTTCTGATCGGGGGAGGACTCACGCTGGTCTTCACCATTATCCGGGGGAAGAACCTCTTTTTCAATCGCCGTATCAGAGGCGTGGTCATCCGCTTTCTCTTCCCCATACTGGTATTGGTCGGGAAATGCGTCGGAATAAGTGTGAACAAGGTGAGAAGATCCTTCATCGCCATTAACAACCAGCTTGTTTTTGCAGAGGCGAGGCAGGTAACACCGGACAGATTGCTCGTCCTGCTGCCCCAGTGTCTCCAATATCACGACTGTAATGTGAAGGTAACCGGAAACATTGAGAACTGTGAGGCATGCGGTAAGTGCAAAATCAAGAATCTGGTGGCCCTCTCAAAAAAATTCGGGGTCTCCACTTCAGTGGCCACCGGAGGCACCCTTGCCAGAAGGATAGTGAAGGAGAAAAGGCCGGATTTGATCATCGGCGTGGCCTGTGAAAGGGATCTTGCCAGTGGCATACAGGACACCTACCCTATCCCCGTCTTCGGTATTCTGAACAACAGACCCAATGGTCCCTGCTACGACACGGACGTCAATCTCGAACTCGTGGAAAAGGGGATGTCATTCTTCCTGGGACGTGACATTGAAAAGACCTAGAGACCTGGCCTTGAAGGTACTGAACAGGCTGTCCAATAAATCTGGGTTTTCCAAAAATATCCTGGACAGTCATTTTAAGCGCAATCCCCATTTCGATGCGAGGGACCGTGCCTTTATCAGTCACCTGGTGCAGGGCGTACTCCGGTGGCGCAACAGGCTTGACTGGACCATTGAACAGGCATCCGATTTTCCATTAAAAAAAATCACAATATCCAATCTGAACATCCTCCGTCTGGCGCTCTACCAAATCCTTTTCATGGACAGGGTCCCTGATTCTGCTGCCGTCAATGAGGCTGTAAACCAGGCCAAAATCAACAATCCCCGGCGCGCCGTCTCATTCGTAAACGGCATCCTGAGGAATATCTGCAGACAAAAAAAAGCTCTCCCCCTTCCGGACCGGGGAAAAAACCTGCCCCATTACCTCTCTGTGCTCCATTCATACCCCCTCTGGCTGGTAAAAAAATGGATTGGGGTATGGGGCGTCCCATTCACCGAGGGGCTCCTTGCCGCGGGCAACCGCATTTCCCCCCTGGTGATCAGAACCAACACGCTCAAGCTTTCCCGCTCCCAACTGATCCATCAACTTGCCGAAGAGGGAATTCACGGCGTCCCCACCCCCTATGTGCCGGAGGGGATCATCATCGAGGATTTTCGAGGAAGAGTCGACAGTCTGGCCTCTTTCAAATCCGGACTCTTTCAGGTGCAGGATGAGGCTGCCCAGATCACATCCCACTTTTTGGCGCCGCCCCCTGAAGAGACCATTCTGGATATCTGTGCGGGGCACGGCGGCAAATCATCCCATCTGGCAGAGCTTATAGGAGACAGGGGACCCATCCTCGCCCTTGACAGCAGTATGAGGAGGTTGGTAAGTCTTTCTCAAAACGCCCGAAGACTGGGCATTAAGAGCATTGTCCCGCTTGTTGCGGATGCATCGACATCCCTTTCCTCGCTCCTTTGTCGGAAGTTTGACCGGATTCTGATTGACGCCCCCTGCTCCGGGCTGGGGGTCATCTCCCGGCATCCTGATATCAAGTGGAACAGGGAGGAAAAGGATATCCGCCAACTTGCCCTCCTGCAAAAGAGCATACTGAATCAGGCAGCACCGCTCTTGGACATTGGGGGCAGGATGCTTTATGTGACCTGCACCATCTCCAGGCAGGAGAATGAGGAGATCGTCGAGGACTTTCTCAGAAAGCAGCCGGCCTTTTCGCTTCAAAACATGAAGGATCATGGTCCTTCCTGGGGGAGAGAGCTCGTCGACGATCAGGGATTCCTGAGGACCATCCCTCATGTGCATCATATGGACGGTTTTTTCGCAGCCCTGTTTACGAAGAAGTCGGATTGAGCCAAAAAATAATCACGAAAGCACGAAACTC
>JAFDIX010000576.1 GCA_019307805.1 Deltaproteobacteria bacterium
GCTCGGTACAAAAAGACAGGACAGGTGACCGTATGTTTCTTCGGCGAAGGGGCCACGAATGAGGGCACGTTCCATGAATCTTTGAACATCGCCTCTCTGAGAGGACTTCCCATTGTCTATGTATGCGAAAACAATGGGTGGGCAGAATTCACCCCGCAAGAGGTCCATATGCGGATCCAGAACGTGGCAAGTCGTGCGCAATCCTATAACATGCCCGGCATAACGGTTCCCAATGATTTTATGAAGATCTACGAGGCCGCAGGAGAAGCCATCGAAATGGCCAGAAAAGGGAAAGGCCCGAGCCTTTTGGAGGTGAAAAGCACGCGCTGGAACGGTCACTTTGTTGGAGATGCTCAGAAATATCGCGTTAAGGAAGAAATTGAGGCGGCAAAGGGAAAAGATTGCATAGCCGAGTTTGAAAAAAAACTTATCAAGGATAAGGTCCTACACAAAGCGGATGTCAAAAAAATAAGAGAGAACGTCCACAATAGAATTGACGAGGCGGTCAATTTTGCCCGTGAGAGCCAATTCCCTGACGAATCAGAGCTGATGGATGACCTCTATGTGTAGTTTTTTAGTAATCAGGAACCACTTTTCTGTCCCCACTTCTGTGAATAGGAGCGTTTTATGAAAGAAATAAGATATATCAGGGCTATCAATGAAGCCATTAAAGAGGAGATGGAAAGGGACGAAAATGTTGTTCTGATAGGAGAAGATGTGGGAGCTCCAGGAGGGTCGTTCGGCGCCAGTCGAGGGCTGTACGATCTTTTCGGGTCGGAACGCGTTTTTGATACACCTATCAGTGAGGCTGCCATTACGGGTCTGGCTGCCGGTGCCGCAGCCTGTGGCCTGCGACCTATTTTAGAAATCATGTTCATGGATTTTATGACGGTCTGTATGGACGGCATTGTAAACCAGATCGCCAAGATGCGTTATATGTTCGGAAGTCAGAATACAGTGCCGATCGTAATAAGAGCACCCTCAGGAGCTGGATTGAATGCCGGGCCCCAGCACTCCCAGTCCTTAGAAGCATGGTTCGCCCACGTACCCGGGTTAAAGGTGGTGATGCCCGGGACCCCTTATGACGTGAAAGGCCTTATCAAATCGGCCGTCAGGGATGACAACCCTGTGATTGTAGTGGAGCACAAGGCCTTGCATGCCCTCAAGGGTGAGATACCTGAAGAAGAATACTTAGTGCCGATCGGAAAGGCTGACGTGAAGAAGGAGGGGTCTGATGTCACAGTCGTTGCTGTGTCAAAGATGGTCCACGAATCTCTGAAAGCGGCAGCATCCCTGGCTCAGGAGGGGATCAGCATTGAGGTGGTTGACCTGTTAACGGTCTCGCCCTGGGATAGGGAGAGTGTCTTCAACTCTGTTGGAAAAACCCACCGGCTGGTTATTGCCCATGAGGCGGTAAAAAGCTTCGGCATCGGTGCGGAGATATCGGCCGCGGTTTCTGAGGAGATCATGGACGAATTAGATGCCCCCATCATGCGGGTAGGGGCACCCTATGTTCCGGTCCCCTTCAGTCTGGAAAAGGCGTACCTTCCCGATTCCGAGGACATCATCGCTGCCGTCAAAAAGACATTGGAGCGGACCTTTTGATCAGGAGGAATGGCCTATGAAAGCGGCTGTGTGGCATGAAAAAGGCGATATCCGCATTGAGGAAATCCCTGTCCCATCCCCGGGGCCAGGTCAGGTGAAGGTCAAGATCAAGACATGTGGTATTTGTGGTTCAGACCTGCATGAATTCAGAGAAGGCCCATTCATCATTCCATCCAGGCCTCACCCCCTTACCGGCAGGCAGGGGGGACCTGTTATCTTAGGCCATGAATTCTCTTCAGAAGTGGTAGAGACCGGCAAGGACGTTACCCGGTTTTCTCCGGGTGACCGGGTGGTTGTGAACCCCCTTATCTATTGCGGGGAATGTCATTACTGCAGACGGGGCCTGCATATCATGTGCGCAAAACTGGGAACCGTTGGGTTCGCGGCTGACGGTGCCTTTGCAGAATACGGCGTTTTTTATGAATATGCTCTCTTGAAACTGCCGGGCTCTGTGACAGATGAAATGGGGGCGTTTGTCGAGCCGTTGGCAGTGGCTGTTCATGCGGTGAATAGAGCCAGGATGAAGATCGGGGATTCGGTTGCTATCGTGGGCTCCGGGCCGATCGGCCTGCTTGTGATGCAGGCCTGTCTGGCAGCAGGGGCAGCCCGGGTCTTTGTGGTAGAACCGATGAAGGCCCGTCGGGAAATTGCATCTGAAACCGGGGCCGCTGCGGTCATTGATCCGGCTGAAACAGATCCGGGAAAAGAGATCGGGGCTTTGACAGAGGGATTAAGGGCCGACCTGGCCTTCGACTGCGTTGGAAATCAATCGTCCTTTGATACGGCCGTCCGGGTGACAGGAAGAAGGGCCCCCATATGCGTTGTCGGCCTGGCCCTGAAACCGATTGAAGTTCCCTTTATCCGGCTCTGGGGGCACGAAAAGGAGATCACCTTCAGCAGCGGGTATGAGAACGAGTTTCCCGCAGCTATCGCCTATTTAGATGACAGGCGGGTCAAAGTGGACAAGCTGATCTCGGACACCATCAAATTAGACGATCTGGTTGAAAATGGGATACAGCCCCTTATTCATGAGGTCGAGAAGCATATAAAAATATTGGTCTATCCTTAGAGACAGAGATCGTCAAATGGTTGATGGGTTGAGTCGTTGAATTGGAAACTTAACACGTTCAATCAACATATTGCCTACGCACCCACTCAACGAACCGACTGAAGAAGGAGTGCTTTGAATGAACCTGCCATATTTTGATCTAACCGGTAAGGTGGCCATTATTACAGGGGGCGCCACGGGCATTGGAAGGGGCATTGCCGAGGGACTTGCAGATGCCGGGGCAGCCATCGTAATTGCGGCGCGCCGACTTGAGAAATGCGACATCGCCTGTAAAGAGATCGCTGAAAGGACCGGAACACAGACTTTTCCTTGTCGCTGCGATATCACCGACAGGCAACAGGTAGCGGCCCTCGTGGATGATGTGGCAGCCGAATTCGGACACATGGATATACTTGTGAACAACTCCGGCACAGGGGGAAACGAAAAA
>JAFDIX010000577.1 GCA_019307805.1 Deltaproteobacteria bacterium
TAATACGGTACGGTGGGGGCATCAACTTGTAACTCCAACATTAGACGTCGCCCGAGCCGCCGTAGTGGATAGCAACGACGACATTTACTTCACTGTCGGAAGGAAAACCACGGACGCTTCCGGGGCCACCACATCCAGGGATTTGTTTCTTCTCAAGTATAACCAGCAGGGCGATCAGTTGTGGAGTAAGCAATTCGATCCCGGACTTGAGGATGCCACGGGTTTAGCTGCGGATAATCAAGGGAACATTTATGTCTTCGGATTTGTCAGCGGCACACCGGAGCGAGAGACAAAAGGCAAAAATGACGTAGTTATTGCCAAATATGATCAGACCGGCACCAAACAGTGGATATGGCAACTGGGAACTCCTGAACATGACGTCTGCACCGGCCTGGACTTTGATGCTGACGAAAATATGTATGTCTCAGGCTATACATATGGGGATTTTGCCAAGCCTAATAAGGGTGAGGCTGATATGTTCATTGCAGCATACGACAAACACCGCAGCTTACTATGGCGTGACCAGATAGGCTCGGCCGCGGATGACCGGGGCGGGTCGATCCGCCTCGGTAATGACAATGACGTCTACGTCTGCGGCGACACGTTTGGCAGCCTAGCCAGAAAGAACAATGGTCTGGCGGATTTTTTCGTAGCAAGATACCAGCGCACGGGCAAACGTCTCTGGCTACACCAGTTCGGCACGAATGCCTTCGACAGTGGCGCGGGTATGGAGATAGGTGAACTCGGCCATCTGTACCTGGGATGCAGAACCAATGGCAACGTCGGCACTAGAAGCCCGCGACGTAGGGATTCGGATTCATGCCTCGTCGGTATATCGAAGGAAGGAAGGCTGTTATGGACACGCCAATTCGGTACCGATGGCTGGGATGGAACCTGGGCCATGGCCCGGTTTCAGGATGGATCGGGTGACGTACTGATTAGTGGCTGTCAGGTTCCGTCCAAGGAGAAATGCCGAGCGTATTGCCGCCGTTATACTCCGGAAGGTAAGCTGGTCTGGACCAAGGAATTCCGTGAGTACAGTTCCCGAGGAGGCACCTGTGGCCGAGTTGCGGCTATTGATAGTGCCAATAACTGCTATCATGGAGGCCAGACACATGCAGACTTCTTTGGTGTCAACAATGGTACCGGAAATGTGTATATCGTCAGATTCGATGGATCAAAGGACGAAATCGATAAACCAGGACTCGATAAGACAGATTAATCTCTTGAAAGCATTGGAGGATGAAAACAAGAATGTTCATGATATGGCAACCTGAGTATTAAGAAGAAAAGAAAACCAGGTTATCGATTATTGAATAACATGGACTTGATTTTGCTCCTGTTGCAACTAAACAAATACTTTCTGCTAGACCTGTTCTAGCTGTGGATGTTATTTTAGAAAGGTTACCATCGCGAATTCCAAAATATTTTGATTGAGCATCTGAAATACTATGCGGGGCATCTAGGCCATCAGGTTTTATATCTTTCTTTAAACATTCAGCCATTAAAACAGCATCAACAGAATTAATTATTTTTTCCGTTATCTCCGCTTAGTGAATGGCCTTGCCGTACTCCACACAAAGCAAAAGCAGTACGACCAAGCCGAGAAATTCTTCGATGAGGCATTAAAGGGCAGGCAGCGCGAGTTAGGTGACGACCATCCGGACACGCTGGAATCCAAGAACGACCTGGCTGTGCTATACAAAGAGCAAGCCCGATACGATGATGCGGAACGACTTCTTCTCGAAGCCGTCGAAGGCCGACGCCTCAAACTCGGTGACAGACACCCACACGCATTAGAATCGTTGAACAACTTAATCGACCTCTACGAAGCCTGGGGCAAGTCGGAAAAAGCCGACGAGTGGCGAGCAAAACTGCCTCAAACAGAAGGTGCGGAAGAGTGACATAGCACTGATACAATCACCCATTTCATGAGATGGAAAACGTCACTAGGGCATGGTGACATCTTGTCTCCATTTTGACACTACATATGCTGATTTTCCTCAAATCGAGTCCCAAAAAATGTCAGTAATTAGGCCAATACCGTAATTTGTAAAAAATTATCGGGCGCGTAACGGATTCAATGAACGCTGCCAATTAGCAAGTGACATTGACTGATACTTCGTAACGTGGATGCCTCAAAGAAAATTTTCTGTGTCAACAGGGATTATGGTATTTGGCTTTGAGCTTTTCATAGGTGCGCTGGTCAAAAAGAGGGCCGGTAGGTGAGAGACGATCTGTTTCTGACGGGTATCATAGCACATATTTTCAGAGATAAAACGCCAGAGTAGCCATAAGCTGGCTGAGGCAGTCGTTGTGAAGCTTAATGAAAACGAAGCAGATGTATTCATGGCCAACCTGAAAGCACGACTGGAAACCTGATATATGTAAAAAACAGCGGTTAAGAACTTTAGGGGCTGTGAGCATCCGCTTGCAGCCCTTTAATTTGCTCACACAATGCCCTCAGAATATTTTCAAGTGCCGTTTATCGGAGGAAGAACGGCGTAGAATGGACGATCTGGCCTTGGAGCAGGAATTTTCCTTGAATCATCACGACTGTTTGTGTTACTATAGTGTTAGAGAAGCATACCAACGAAACTGATTATTCTTTGAGTGAGAAGGAAAGTTGTTATGCACAAGCAAAAAGGCTTTACGTTGATCGAGCTTCTAGTGGTGATTGCCATCATTGCGTTGTTGATGGCGATATTGATACCGGCACTGCGTCGAGCCAAGAGCCAAACCAAAAGGGTGCTTTGTTCCACCAATCTTCGTCAGTGGGGACTCGGCCTTACCAGTTACTCCGTTAATAATGACGGATTTTTCCCTTACAGCGGACCGGCAGATAGCAGACGAGGTGTGGCTTATGGCGGGATGGGGATGAGTTCTCCCAGTTCGGTAGTGCGACAATTCTGGCACGACTACCTTATGAAGATAAACAGCACTACATTGAGAGGGGATAACAACGTTCTTTACTGCCCTACGAACAAACAGCATCGTTGGGCTCAGAATGAAATGGGCAGCGCTGATGACGATAATACTAACGTAGGATCAAGTTTTTGGATTGGCTATATCTACTTGCCATACAGCACCGCTCTAAGAAGAAGTTTGGAGGAAAACACAGCAGGGCCCCGGTAATGATGGATATCAAGAAATGGTTTAAATCAACCCAGTCTTGGTGGATGTCGGGTGATAACAGCGTACCCCTGTCTAATCATGTTTCGAGGCGAGATGGTATTCCGGATGGGGGGTACTATCTTTTCGAGGACGGCAGTGTGATCTGGTATAATAATAGTGATATCGATCTTGGTTGTACAAACAATTGGTGGGAGATCTACTTTAAACCTTTTGATTTTGGACAAACATCATTGACGAGCATATATTCAGGATACAGCGACCAATTTGATAAATGACTTTACTTTACCGGACAGCCGTTGGCCGCTGTGTAGCATGAAATGTAGCACTGCACGACATGGTATGTAATAATGCGGATTCAGTTGCTAATCTTGTATATGTGAACTTGATGATCCCTTCTACGAATAGTCTCATAGATTGTTGAAAAATTTATTCCAGAAGGATATGTCATTAATTTTCCTTCGAGGTGCCTTTGGCCTGCCCCCATGATCTGCTACGAGCTTCCTCAGTTGAGCTTTTTCCT
>JAFDIX010000088.1 GCA_019307805.1 Deltaproteobacteria bacterium
TGCAAAGGCAACCGAATATTCCATTCAGTCTTTTGAATCGCTTCTCAAGGAAATGGGGCAAGTCAGGGAAAATAATGTGGCCTATGGCGATGAGGAGGCAATAGTGGGCGTTTTTGCCATAGGAGCGCCGATACGCAACCTCCCCGGCAGAGCATTAGTGGCTCTCAGCATTGCAGGGCCCAAGGAAAGAATGAAAAAAAATCTTACTGAGTACACAGAACTCATTATTCGTGCTTCGGACAGGATATCGGGAAGTTTTTCCAATAACCGGAAATAGGAATAGATTGCGGTTTTTCCACTGTGTTTTTCACAGTGTCAGGACAGGCTGAAATTCCAACAAAAGGATCCCCAGGTTATTAACCCAAAGAGCCACTCCCGCTGCCACTAGATGGGGTTTTAACTCGAGAGTCAATGATGAAAAAGGGAATCCTCGTCGGTTGGAACAAGGCATACTGAAGACTCTTTTGGGTGGCATGAGGGAGACTATGGCTTTAATCAAAGAGGAGGAGAAAATGAATCGAATTCAATCTAAAATGATCATGTTGTTGGTGGTTTGCTTCGCCACCCTGTCCCTGCTTGGCGGTATGGCATGGGGCGTGGATAAACTCAAAATGGGGTCACGCCTGGAATACTATGATGTGGCCTACCGCCAGGGAGGCTTTGACAAGAAATACGGCCTGAACGCCGAAGGAATTCCCTTTGCCACAGGCGTGGAGGTGGTCACTGCCATACGGTCCGGTGGCATTGATATCGCCAGCCATGTGCCGCTTACCATCCTCCTCAGCAAGACGGACAAGGTGCTCGTGCTTGCCAGCTCTGCCTACAATAAGGGATCGCTTTACCGAATGGTGGTCGGGAAAAACACGCCCTACAAGACCATTGAAGATCTCAAGGGCAAGGTGATTGCAACGAAATTCGGTTCCGGTTCATACAACGCCTTCCTGAGTTATCTCAAGGCGAAGGGCCTGTCTGAAAAAGACTTTAAAATGAAAAACGCCACGCCGGCCGCCATCATCGGCGCTATGCAGGCCGGAAGTGTGGATGCGGGCATCTGGTTCGAACCCACCATCTCCGTGATTGTGTACAAGGGTTTTGGACGCGTGCTTCTGGATTTTGACGGCCATGCCACATTCCAGGGATACTGGATGGTCAACCGTGCCTTTGCGGAAAAACATCCCGATGTGGTCGTCCGGTTTCTGGCAGGGGCCCTGGACGCTCAGCAACTGCTCGCAACGGATGTAAAAAAATCAGCGGTGCTCATCTCCAAGGGCTACAAAAAACGCGGGAGGAACATGCCTCCAGAGGTCTTTGAGATGGGAATCAAGCTCATGAATTTCGATCCCGATATCACCCCGGATAAATACGAAGAAATGCACAGGACCTATGAGTTTTTCAAAAAGAAGGGGCGTATTAAAGAGCAGGAACCGGATTGGAAGAGCCTGTTCAAGACCGAGTACCTCGAAAAAGCAAAGAAAATCCGGAAGTAAGATGGAAGTGAGCACTGCCGAACCGGGGTGCTGAACCCCGGTTCGGTGGTTATATGAAAGGTTCGGGAGCTTTCATGAAAACTGATAATGAAAAAGCATTGGAAAATGTCCCAATGTTTGAAGAAAAAACCCTGTGGGGAAAGATACGCGGCTATGTTATCCCAGTGCTTTCCCTGTCCATCTTTGTGCTTCTTTGGGAGGCCTTTGCCCGGTCCGGGCTGGTGGATATGAGACTTCTCCCTCCGCCTTCTCAGGTATTTGAGACGCTCTGGGAGCTATCAGGCCCCGGCGACGGGGAACGCCCTCCATATCTCATGATACAGCATACCATGTATACGCTGTACCGACTCATCGTAGGGTATCTCATCTGCGTGGTACTCTGTACGGCCCTGGGGCTTCTCCTGGGTATCAACCAGCGCGTCTATGAATGGGTCAACCCCATTGTGGCTTTTTTTATGCCCATCCCCAGCTTCACCCTGGTGTTCGTGGTCATTTTGTGGTTGGGCCTTGGCTCAAAGACAGTGATTGTCACCGTGGTCATCGGTGCGTCATTTCCCATTATCTACAATGCCGCTGCCGGGGTGCGAAGTGCACAACAAAAAATGATCTGGGCGGCCCAGCTCATGGGTTGCAGCCGCTTTCAGGTCTTCTTCAAGGTCCTCCTGCCCGGTGCCATGGGCTATATCATTGCGGGCCAAAAACTGGCCCTGGGTCGCGCCTGGCGTGCGGTGATCGGAGGCGAGATCTTTGCCTCAACGACCTTCGGTTTAGGATTCATGATACATGACGCCAGTACCTTTCTGGATACCCGAGGCATGTTCGCAGCGATCATTACAGTGGGTATCACCGGCCTCATCATGGAAAACCTCCTCTTCAGGTACGTAGAGAAGCACACCGTGGAGCGGTGGGGCATGGTTACCACAAAAAGGCTCTAGGAATGAACTTTAAAAACATGAAAGCAGGGAAGGATTGTGAATAGCAGCGTCCCGATCAAACTAAAGGCTGAAGGAATCAAGAAATATTTCTACACCCATGAAGGGCAGATCGTCCGGGCGGTTGAAAATATCACTCTGGAGGTTCGTGAAGGGGAGTTTATTGCGCTTCTGGGGCCGTCCGGTTGCGGTAAATCGACCTTCCTTTATATGGTGGCGGGGTTCGAACTCTCCACTGAAGGGGAACTGTATCTTGACGGAGACCCCATTACCGGTCCGAGCCCCAACAGGGGTATCGTTTTCCAGGAGTATGTCCTTTTCCCCTGGAGGACCGTGAGGAAGAACATTGAATTCGGGCTTGAAATCCAGGGAGCAGACAAAGTGAGCAGGGCCGAGCGAAGTGGAGAACTCATCGGCCTGGTGGGTCTCAAGGGATTTGAAGACGCATACCCCCACACCCTCTCGGGCGGGATGCAGCAGCGGGTGGCCATCGCCCGGGCATTGGCCTATGATCCGTCGGTGTTACTCATGGACGAACCCTTCGGGGCACTGGATGCCCAGACCCGACGGAGGCTCATAAATGATCTTGTGAAGATTCATGAGGCCACCCATAAAACAACGATGTTTGTTACACACAGTGTGGAGGAGGCTATTGGCCTGTCGGACCGTATTTTTCTCTTTTCATGCCGTCCTTCCAGCATCAAGGAGGTGATCGAGGTCACCATTCCTCGCCCCAGGGAACTCACCTCGGATGATTTTATTGAACTGCAACGCACGATCCTGAGAAGCCTGAATGAGGAAGTGGAAAAAATAGTGATCGGCCCATGCCCTTTTTAGAGGCAATGATGACCAAAGATCTCTCCCATCATGCTCCAATTCCCTCCGGCGTTTACCAAAGCCTTTTGACCCAGGGGAGCAAAGGCTCTGATATCTGATCCCAGAGAGGAAATAATGACGCGATACCAATCAAAGATAATCTCCGTGACGGTGTTTTGCTTGGCCATTCTGTCGCTGCTCGTCGCTTCGGTGTGGGGCGCGCCGAAAATCAAAATGGCCTCCCGCCTGGAATACTGGGATGTGGTTTACCGGGAAGGGGAATTCGACAAAAAATATGGGCTTGAGGTCAAAGCCGTTCCCTATGCGACCGGTGTGGAGGTGGTCACGGCATTGCAGTCCGGGGCCATTGATGTCGGCAGCAGTGGACATGTCCCACTCACGCTCCTTTTGAGCAAGACGGACAGGGTGTTTGTGCTGGCAAGCGGGGCATTCAACAGGGGGTCGGTGTACCGGATGGTGGTGGGCAAAGACACACCCTACAAGACCATCCATGATCTCAAGGGGAAGGTGGTGGCCACGAAATTCGGTTCCGGGTCCTACAACGCCTTTTTGAGTTACATCAAGGCAAAGGGTTTGAAAGAAGGGGATTTCCGCATGGAAAACGTAACACCAGCCGTCATCATAGCGGCAATGGAGGCAGGAACCGTGGATGCGGGTATCTGGTTCGAACCCACGATCTCCATAATCCTCTATAAAGGCCTGGGACGGGTGCTTCTGGATTTTGAAGGACATGCCATTTTCCAGGTCTACTGGGTGGTTACCCGTGCCTTTGCAGAAAAACATCCTGATGTGGTCGTCCGGTTTCTGGCAGGGGCACTGGATGCCCAGGACATGCTTGCAAAGGATCCGAAAAAATCGGCCCAACTCATCTCAAGGGGTTTCAAACGCCGGGGCAAATACATGCCGCCGGAGGTCCTGGAAATGGGAATTCCCCTGCTGAGTTATGCCCCGAATATCACACCGGATAAAATTGACGAGCTTAAGAGGACCTTTGCGTTTTTCAAAAAAAAGGGCCGTATTCAAGGTGAGGAACCGGTCTGGCAGAATGTCATCAATACCGGGTATCTGGCAAAAGCACAGGCCATTCGGAAGTAATTTGAAAGTCAAAAATCCCTGGTGCAGAGCAAGGAGATAATGGGTGGATAAACAACCAATCGGTTTTATAGGTCTCGGGGTCATGGGCGGAGGTATGGCGAGGATGACCTCAACATTGAAAGCGTTCGGGAATTGGAGGCGGAAGGGGCGGTGCCGCACCCTTCAGGCGCGGCCCTTGCTTCTGCGGTGCCGGTGACCGTGCTCTGCGTTCCGGCAGATGCAGAGGTGGAGGCGGCGATTCTCAGTGAAGGCGGGTGGCTGGGGGGCGCAACCTCGGGGAGTGTTCTCATTGAGGCGACCACAGGCACACCCCAGGTCGTGGAACGGGTGGCAGAGGCCTGCAGACCCAAAGGCATCGACGTTCTGGATGCCCCGGTTAGTGGGGGGGCAAGAGGTGCCCGGGAAGGGACTCTCACATTTATCGTGGGTGGGGAGGATGCGGTCCTCGATCGTTGCCGCCCGATGTTGGAGGTCATGGGTAAGACCATATTCCACGTAGGTCCCGTGGGGTCCGGGAAGGCCATGAAGCTGATCAACCAGATCATGCTCGGGTTTAATACCCTGGGCGCCTGCGAGGCTATTGTCCTGGCAAAAAAGGCGGGTGTTGACCTCAGTAAGGTGTTGGAGGTGGTCTCCAAGAGTTCGGGGCAATCCTTTACCATGGATTACCGTTTGCCCCAGTTTATCATGAAGGGGGATTTTTCCCCTGGCTTCAGGACGTCCCTTTTGATCAAAGACATGGGCCTGGCACTTGAGATGGGTCGCGCCATGGATATGCCCCTGTTGCTCACTGGAATGGTGATGGAGGCATTTCGTGCGAGTGCGGGTATGGGGAACGATGACCTCGATGCCAGCGCTGCTGCAAAATGGCTGGGCGAGATGACTGGGGTGTCGTTTCCCTGAAAGGATGGGGCTGTAAAAACGAAATGATTGCTCATGGAAAATGGCCTTTTCCTGATTCGTGCTGTCAGCACTCAGCCATCAGCGCTCAAAAAAAAAGGAAGAACAACAGATTGCAAGCAGAATGTTGAATGCCAACAGGTAAAAGCTTCGTCCAGAAATCTTTGATTCCTGGATAAACAACAAATTTCGGACAGGATCACGCATGCGAAAAATACTCAGGGTAGATATGGGAAAACGGGAGTGTCGCTTTACCGACATTCCCAAAGAATATGAGAGGCTGGGCGGAAGAGGGCTTACGAGCACACTGATATCCCTGGAGGTGGACCCCCTCTGCCACCCCTTGGGGGCGACCAACAAACTCGTGATTGCCCCGGGAATACTGGGCGGGACCCTGTCACCCTGTTCCCAGAGGATATCCGTGGGCGCCAAGAGCCCCCTTACGGGCGGTGTGAAGGAGGCCAACTCCGGGGGTATCTCCGGGCAGAAAATGGGCCGCATGAGGCTGGCGGCCATTGTCCTGGAAGGCAAGCCAAAGACGGACGATCTGTATGTCCTGGTTGTCACAAAGGACGATGCCAGATTGGAGGAGGCCGGGGATCTCAAGGGTAAAGGCAACTACCATATCTCCGAGGCCTTGCGTGAAAAATACGGATCCCATGTGGGTATCGCTTCTATCGGCCCGGCAGGCGAAAAGCTGCTTGCAGCGGCGTCCGTGGCCTTTATTGATAAGGACGGTGTGCCCTGCAGGCATGCCGCCCGGGGAGGGCTTGGTTCGGTCATGGGGGCCAAGGGCATCAAGGCCATTGTTATTGATGATGCCGGGACCAAAAAGGTGGTGCAGGCGGCCGATCAGGAGACCTTCAAGAAGACGGTCCAGGAATTTATTGCGGTCATCAAAGAGCGGCCCAGGGTCAAGAATCGACTGCCCATCTACGGCACCGCCGGTCTGGTGGCATTTTCAAATGAGGTCAACGCCTTTCCCACCAGGAACTTCACCACGGGCCAATTTGAAGAAATTGAAAAGATCGCAGGCGAACATGTGGGTGAACTGATTGATGAACGGGGTGGGGAGCGGGGCCATACCTGCTACCACGGATGTATCATCGGGTGCTCCAACGTCTACATGGACAAAAGGGGCAAGCACCTGACCTCTTCTCTGGAATATGAGACCCTGGGCATGCTGGGGGCAAATTGCGCTATCGGCGACGTGGACACCATTGCACTCCTGGACCGCCTCTGCGATGACTACGGAGTGGACACCATTGAAATAGGCGGTGCCATGGGTGTGGCCATGGAAGCCGGTGTGCTTGAATTCGGCGACGGGGAGAGGGCCGTGGAAATCCTGCATGAAGTGGCCCAGGGAACGCACCTCGGCCGAATCATTGGAAGTGGTGCGGCAATCACAGGACGCGTCTTCGGTATGACCCGCGTGCCCACCATAAAGGGCCAGTCCTTTCCCGCCTGGGATGCCAGGAGCGCCCTTGCCACAGGCGTCACCTTCATCACCTCCCCACAGGGAGCAGACCATACGGCAGGACGCCTCCAGGGGGTTCTGGAGTTCGACCGGTTCGAACCCGGAACCATCGCTCCGCTCTCCCAGGGCATGCAGGTAAGCGTGTGTGTCCAGGACACCATCGGGTTGTGTCAGTTTTCCGATGGCACTCCGGAGAGCGCAGTATTTCTTGCCCGATTGCTTTCCGCCTACTATGGAGAGGCGTTCACCGTAGAGGACTTCATCAAGCTGGGAGAGAAAATTTTCAGAACCGAAGTTGCCTTTAACCGGAGAGCCGGTATCTCCCTGAAGGAGGACCGACTCCCTGAATTCATGCTCAAAGAATCTCTCCCCCCCACAAATGCGATGTTCACGGTGGATCAGGAAGAAATCGACAGCGCCTTCGCCCATTTGAGGGAAGACAATGAGGATTAGGCAGACGACGGCCTAAGACCGTTGTCACAGATTTTTGCTGAAAGGGGGTCGGGGTTTTGAAGGTCCAGGTCAAATTGTTTGGAGTTTTCCGCGACTATGCAGCCGAAGGGAGCCCTGGGTCCTCATTTTTAATGGAATTGGAAAAGGGGGCCCGAATTGCAGATGTCCTGGGCCGGTTGGGCATACCGGAGGATGTGCCTAAAACCCTGGTATGTAATCATCGCGCCGGCAAAATTGATCAGGCCCTGAAGGAGGGCGATACACTGGCAATATTCCCCCCTGTGGAAGGCGGTGGTTAGGGAAAACGCGATCCTAGTAAAGTCATGAACGAAAGGTCAGGCCGGTTTTACCCATGTTGACCGAGGAAGAGAAGGAATTATACCGAAGGCAGATCGCCATCAGGGAATGGGGGATCGAAGGGCAGAAGAGGCTCAAGAGCTCCAGGGTCTTTGTGGCGGGAGCCGGCGGGCTCGGGAGTGCGGTTCTCTATTACCTTGCAGTGGCCGGAGTCGGGGCCATCACGCTGTGTGATGCCGATAACATCGAGTTATCAAACCTCAACAGACAAATCCTCCACCCACACAAAAACATCGGGATGCCAAAGGTGGATTCGGCTGCCATGACACTTGCAGAGGCAAACCCCTTCATCACCATCACAAAGGTCCAGGATAGGATTACAGACGAAAATGCGGAAACCCTGGTTGGTGAGGCAGATCTCATCATAGATTGTCTGGATAACCATGAGACCCGCCATTTTCTCAACCATGTATCCGTGAAACGCAGTGTGCCCATGGTTCACGCCGGCGTTTCTGATTTCCACGGTCAAATCACCTTTATTCACCCCCCTGACACCCCCTGTCTCGCCTGTTTTTATCCCTTTGAATCGGAACGCAGACAAGTCCCTGTTGCAGGTTGTACTCCCGCAATGTTGGGCTCGCTTGAGGCCATGGAGGCACTGAAATATCTCACAGGGATCGGAGAAACCCTGAAAGGAAGGCTCCTCTTGTTCGAAGGGCTTTCTACGGAGTTCTATACAATGAATCTGGAAAAGGCGCCCGGGTGCAGGGTCTGTGGAGGAGAGTGACCATGAACATCATCATGATTTTAAGTGACAGCCTTCGAAAGGATCACCTTGGATGCTATGGCAACAGGTGGATCGAAACACCGAATATCGACAGGCTGGCGAGCGATTCCGTTGTTTTTGAGAATGCCTACCCGGAAGGCCTTCCCACCCTTCCCGTACGGACAGCCATTTACACGGGGAATTACACCCTGACCAACCGGTTTTGGAAGCAGCTCACGCCGGAAGATGTGACCATGGCGGAACTCCTGGATGAATACGGGTTTATATCCACGTTGATCACGGATACCTACCATCTGTTCAAGCCCAACATGAACTATCAAAGGGGTTTCCATGAATGGCAGTGGATCCGCGGGCAGGAAATGGATGCCTACAAGACCAGGCCCCACTCAGAGGACATCAATCAATATATCAAGCCCCAGATGAAAGGCGACTACATCATCCGTGTCCTGGATCAGTATTTTCGGAACGTGGCGGACCGGGAAAAGGAGGAAGACTACTTTGTCGCCAAGGTCATGAGGCAGGCCGCCCAGTGGCTCGAAGAAAACCACCAGGTGCATGACCGGTTTTTTCTGCATGTCGACTGTTTTGATCCCCACGAACCATGGGATCCCCCGCCATCCTATGCGGCAGAGTATACTGATCCGGATTACAAAGGCCCAAAGATCATTATACCAAAGGGCGGGCCCTGTGATTGGATGACGGAAGAGGAACTCCGTTTTACCCGGGGGCTGTACGCCGGCGAGGTCTCGTTCGTGGATAAATGGGTCGGACACCTCCTGGATAAAATCAGGGATCTGGGTCTCATGGAAAATTCACTTATCCTCTTTCTCTCGGATCACGGCCATCCCCTTGGTGAACACGGAAAGATACTGAAAATGGATGACCAGCTCTATAGCCAACTGGTCCGAATTCCTTTGATGGTCAGGTTCCCCAACGCAGAATATGCTGGAAAACGCATCAAGGAATTGGTAGAAACAGTAGACATCCTGCCCACGATCCTGGATTTTCTTGGGCATGGGCAGGAGACGAATTTCATGCATGGGAAGAGTTTTCTTCCGCTGATCAGGGGAGAGCGTGAGAAGATTCACGAGACGGTGACCATGGGGTTCTTTTCATCGGACATTCGGTGCATTCGGAATGAGGAGTGGAGTTATATCAGAAAATCTAATCTTCAGGACTGCGAACTGTACAACCTGCTTGAAGACCCGGACGATACCATAAATGTCATCGGCAAGTACCCGGACAAGGCGAAGGAGATGGAGAAAGCCCTGGCCAAAATTTTCAGGATCAGGTACCAGAAGGAGCATTGGTTTCAGGTAAAATATGACGTGCCGGGGCTGACAGAAGAACGGTTCAATCCTGTGCGGTACTGGAAAAAATAGACTATGGATATTCAATTAGCATTTGGAAAGAGCGGTTTGACCTTCAGCATGCCGGATGATCTGGATGTCACGGTGCTGGAGCCTCAATTTGTCCCTGGTGTGAAGGACCCCGAGGCAGCACTCCGAAAGGCCCTGAAAGAACCCATAGGGTCCAAACCCTTACAGGACCTGCTTTCACCCGAGGCAAGGGTCGGGGTGATATTCAGCGACATTACACGCCCTGCGCCCAACCACCTGATTGTTCCCGCAGTCCTGGAGGTATTAAGCCATGTACCCGGGGAAAATATTACCCTTTTCAATGCCCTGGGGACCCACCGAGAAAATACCGATGATGAACTTCGGGGTATGCTGGGGGATGGTGTTGTTGACGAATACCGGATCGTACAGAATGATGCCTTTGACAATGCAACCCAGGTCCAGCTTGGCACGACAGGCCGGGGCCATGACGTCTGGATGAACCGTGAACTGATGTCCTGTGACGTGAAGATTCTCACCGGTTTTATTGAACCCCATTTTTTTGCGGGTTTTTCCGGAGGTGGAAAGGCCGTGATGCCCGGGATGGCAGGTATGATGACGGTCCTGGGCAACCATGACGCCGGTATGATCGGCGACCCAAAGACCAATTGGGGGATCACCCGGGGGAACCCCGTCTGGGAAGAGATTCAGGAAGTCTGTTCCAAGGTGGACCCCACCTTTCTCTTCAATGTCACCCTGAACAAGGACAAAGAGATCACCGGTGTTTTTGCAGGAGACCTTGAAAAAGCCCATGCTGCTGGTTGTGAATTTGTGAGGAAGAGCGCTATGGTGCCTGTGCCGGAACCCTTTGACGTGGTCATTACGAGCAATTCCGGCTATCCACTGGATCTCAATCTCTACCAGGCGGTCAAGGGGATGAGTGCGGCAGCCCAGGTGGTGAAACAGGGCGGATCCATCATCATCGTTGCCGAGTGCTGGGATGGTATCCCTGACCACGGAATGTATAAACAACTCCTGTCTGAAGCAGACAATCCCCAGGGCCTATTGGACAGGGTCTGTACCCCCGGGTTTCTTGAGCACGACCAGTGGGAGGCACAGATTCAGGCACTGATTCAACTCAAGGCGGATGTGTACGTGCACTCCACCCACCTCTCTGTTAAACAAATTGAGGAAGCGCTCCTCAAACCCTGTCCCAGCATAGAAACAACACTGGATGAGATCCTGCAGAAAGAGGGGCGACAAGCCCGCATATGTGTATTGCCCGAGGGGCCGCAGACCATTCCCTATATCGAAAAGTAGCCTGCCTCTATCTTGAGCCCTTTCTTCCCTCTCCCCCTGGGGGAGGTTTACCCGCCTTTGGCGGCGCCGGAGGCGACCAGGGGCCAGGGTGAGGGGAGTGGGAGTAGATAGGGCCACCTTTGATGTGCCGTATGCCACTCTATTTCAGCCTTTGGAAGAGTAAGTTCCACAAATAGGGGCCTGCCTAATACCACCATCAGCATAAGGAGCGCGCAAATGATCGAAAAAGTATCCAAGAGGAGCGGCGAACTTTTTCAGTCAGGTTTTTATTGTGCAGAGAGCGTTGTGTTGGCCATCACAGAAGGGAAGGGGCTCCATTCTGATTTGATTCCCAGGATGGCTACTGGTTTTTGCAGTGGTCTTTCCAGGACCTGTGGAATGTGCGGGGCAGTGAATGGCGCGATTTTGGCCATCAGCCTGTTTCACGGCAGGAATTCAAAAAAGGATTCTGTGGATCCTGCCTATACAAGAGTCAAAAGGCTTCTTGAACACTTTGAAAAGGAATTCGGGTCCACCAATTGCCGGGAACTCACAGGCTGTGATCTCGATACGGAAGCGGGGCAGGACTATTTCAAAGAAAACAAGATAATTAAAAAATGTATAAATTATACGGAAGAGGCGACGAGGATGGCCATGACACTCATTGAAGAGCCATAGGGGCACATCTTGATTTGTGAACTAGAAATTCAACTAAATTGAAAGCGTTCTTGTTCTAAAGGACGAATCCGAGAGATTCTTTCAAAATCTTTATCGCGATGCAGAAGAAAAGCACCATGCTCCATTGCAATTTGAGCAATGCAACAATCCACCGGGCTATTTATCGTGACGCCTTTTTTTCGCAATTCAAAATAAATTCTGGCAGCCTCCCGCCAGGTAGATTCAGAAGCTTCAAGGTAATATTGTGACCAAAGGTAATCATCGAGAATTTCCCACTCTCTCTGGTTTTTTGCACCCTGCAAAAGTTCAAGCTGGTTAAACCTACTCATCACATAATTGTCAGTACCTATCCTTTCATGAAAGGCATTTACTATATTTCCGGTTTTATCTCTCAAAATTTCGATCCAAACCGATGTATCAACCAGAATCATCCTCTTAGCTTTCTCAGTTTTTTATGATCATAATTTTTGGAAAACATGACAGAACCAGCCAGATCTGTGAGATTCTTTCGTTTTTTCAAGCGAATGAATTCCTTTAGAGCTTCATGAATTAGCGCTTTTTTTGTTTTTGCATTGCTGACCGAAAAAGCCTCATTCAGCAATTCGTCATCAATGACGATATTGGTGCGCATATGTGCCTCCAAGAAGGTTTTATATACATCATACACATTCTATACACATTTTCAATAAAAATTCAAAGAGGGTGTAGATGCCGCAGAAACGAGGAAAGTTTTTCCAGGGCAGTCTCGAAAAAAATCTTCGAACTGTATTTCAAGTGCTGATAGGGATTTCAAACGATTTCAGGTCCATAGCACCACACTAATCTGATGTCAGATCTTATAGAAATGCCTTATTTTTTTTATAAATATGGATTACGCCGCCGTCCAACCTCCATCAGCAAAGGTAACCGTTCCGATGAAGTAATCCGATGCAGGAGAGGCCAGAAAAACAGCCAGGCTTGAGACATCCTCCGGATTACCGGTGCGGCCCAGAGGAATTCGGGATTCGATCATTGCTATTCTTTCCGGATCCTGAAAGACACCTTCTGTGAACTTGGTGCGAAAATACCCCGGTGCGATGGCATTGACCCGCTTTTGTCAAAAAATCTTGACATCTTCATAGGTTTGTTTGTTATATGTAATTACATTTTATTCCTATTTTTCTATTTTCTGTTCATAGTTTCCTTCAGTGCGCTTGAGGAAATCCGGCGACTGGAGGCCTTTCCCTCACCTTTCACCAATGGAGGAGGATCAATGAACTCAGAAAAGAAGAAAGCGTTGGTAGCCGTTATTGTAGGGGTTTTTGTCCTTTTTGCTTTTTTAGCCTTTGGCCCATCCTCGGCAATGGCCGCCGATGAGATCCGTATTGGCTTTATGGCGCCCATGAAGGGCCCCCTGGCAAAGCCGGGGGAAGACCTGCTCAACGGGTTTAAACTGTTCTGGAAGCAGAATGGTCTCAAGGCAGGCGGCCGTCCGGTGAAACCGGCGTCTCATCCACGCCGAGAAGGTGAATATGATCATTGGAGGCTTATGCGGTCACGTTGGGCCGGCAATGGCCCAGGTCAGCCGGGAGACGGGGGTGCCGGTGCTCGTAATGCCCGGTGCAGATGAACTGACCAAATGGAAGCTCGTTCCGACATTTGTTCGACTCTCTGTTTCGGCAAGCCAGATTGGTCACCCCATGGGGGATTATCTTTATAACGATTTAGGGGCCAGGAATGTCACTTTCATCGGCCAGGATTACGCCTGGGGGCACGGCCTCACGCTTGGAGCGGCACGAACCTTCAAGGAAGCGGGCGGAAAGGTGGCCAAGATCCTTTGGACGCCCATCGGGACGTCCGATTACGGGCCGGTGCTCGGTTCCATTCCCACAAACACCGACTGGGTCGTGGCAAACGTCGTGGGCGCCGATCGGCTCCGACTCTTTAATGCCTGGTTCGACTTCGCCTATGACCGCAAGTACAAGATCGCCGGCGGATACTGGCTGCATTCAGACGTCCTTCCCCAGGTGGACGACAAGGCGGTTGGCCTCATCGCCCAATGCAATATTTATTCCGCCGGTGCTGATACACCGGAGAATAAGGCCTTTGTCAATGCCTTTGCCAAGGAATATAAAGTTGTCCCGTCCTGGATGGCTGAGAGCGCTTATACAATGGGCCTTTTCACCAGGACAGCGATAGATGCCCTCAATGGCAAGGTAGAGGACAGTAAAGCTTTCGTTGATGCAATCCTAAAGGTCAAGGTCAATGCGCCCCGGGGCCCTGTGAGCCTGGACGCCTATCATAACCCCATTCAGAATGTCTACGTTTCCAAGGTGAAAAAGGTGAATCACCCGATCCTTGGCGAGATCAAGATCAACGTCCCCGTGAAGACCTACAAGGGGGTCTCCCAGTTCTGGAAGTGGGATCCGAAAGACTTCCTGGACGGAGGGCCTTACAAGAGATAAACCAGAGCGTTCCGGTTGGGCTGGTCCGGCCTGACCGGAACGATCATCTGATTTCCTTCATAATAACTGAGACAAGCTAATAACTTCGGGATTCCTATGGGTAGTGGGGCAGATTGTGCTGAATCCTGAATCTGCGTGTCCCGAGGATAGTGATCTCAGGCACGAAAGGAACGCCAGCGGATGAATTGGATCCTGCAAGCGCTAAACGGCTTTTCCTTGGGGGCCCTTCTTTTTCTGCTGGCAAGTGGCTTCACGCTCACCTTCGGACTCGCCCGGGTCGTGAGCATGGCCCATGGGATGTATTATCTCTTGGGCGGCTATATCGGGCTGAGTGTAGTGCGGGTTACAGGCAACTTCTGGCTCGCTCTCCTGGCCGGGGGCTTTTCCATTGCTATCCTGAACTATTTCGTTCATCGTTACCTCATCCGGCGGGCCGGTGAAAATCACCTGGCGCAGGTGCTTCTTACGGTAGGTGTCGTATTGATCCTGTCTGATATTGCTCTGACGATCTGGGGCGGGGATTCCCTCAGCCTTCCGCCGCCCGCGTTCGCGCGAGGGCCCATTGAACTCCCCGGCGACATCTTCTACCCGAAATACAGGTTCCTGCTGATCCTGTTCGGGGCGATCATCGGCGCCGTGTTGTGGCTGCTCTACAAGAAGACGCAAATCGGTGCCATTGTGCGCGCAGGCGTTGAAGACCGCGAGATGGTCAGCGCCATGGGCATCAACATCGATCGTCTGTTCACGCTTGTTTTTGCCCTGGCAGCCTTTCTGGCAGGCCTGAGCGGTGTTGCGGGCGGGGCGTTTCTGTCGCTTTACCCGGGTGCGGAGTGGGAAATCCTCGTTTTGGCCCTTGTGGTGGTTATCGTGGGCGGTCTGGGCAGCCTGGAAGGGGCCATGGTCGGAAGCGTCATAGTGGGGCTTGTGGACGCATATGCCCGCTGGTTGCTCCCCGAGTTCTCTCATTTTGCGGTATTTGCTCCGATGGCCGTTTTGCTGCTTTTCAGGCCTCAAGGTTTATTCGGGAAGGAGGCTTAGCCATGGCTCTACGCAGTTGGCTCTTACTCTTCTGCGTGATTATTGCCGCTTTGTCGGCCCCTCTCTTTCTGGGGACCTTTTGGTTGACCTTACTCATGCAAATCCTGATCTTCGGTTTACTCGCCCTGTCCGTTGAACTTCTCCTCGGTAACATCGGGATGTTTTCCATCTGCCAGGCGGCCTTTTTTGCCGTCTCAGCCTATACGGTCGCCATCCTCCAGGTAAAGTACGGCCAGCCCACCATCGTGGCGGTCCCGGCGGGTTTCGGGGCGGCCGTCATCCTGTCATTGATTTACGGCATAGCCGTCCGCACGAAGGGCGTCTATTTCATGCTGGTGACCATCGCCTTGGGCCACATTTTATGGGGAATCACGTGGACTTGGGTGTCCTTCACCAATGGTGAAGGCGGCATCACCAATGTTCCGGCACCGGCATTTGGCTCCCTCTCCATCACCAGCCATTCGTCCTACTATTACATCGTGCTTGCCGTTGTTGCACTGTGTATGTTGGGCTACCGCACTCTGATCCGTTCCCCCTTCGGGCTGACCTTAAGGGGCATACGAGAAAGTGAAAGCCGGATGCGCGGACTGGGCTACAATATTGCCGCACACAAGTATACCGCCTTTGTCATTGCCGGCACACTATCCGGAATCGCAGGGCTTTTGTACATTTATTTCAACAGATTAGTATCTCCGGCCAGCGCCGAGTTTTTCCTTTCGATGGAAGTGGCGTTGATGGTACTCGTGGGAGGCACGGGGACCATTATCGGGCCTTTCATCGGCTCGGCGATAATGATTGGGATCCGAAACTACGTGAGTGCCTACATCGATCAATGGATGATCGTTATGGGCGTGATCTTTATCATTACCATGCTCTGGACTCCCGACGGGATCCTGGGCCTGATACGGCGTCTCAGAGGTCGGACAGGACCACGCACGAATACCTCCGAGGAGGGCGAATAGGATACAATGGATCAGAACGCGGTAGAAGTGACAGAACTGACCAAGGCGTTCGGGGGCGTGCGCGCGGTGGAAAATGTGTCCATGAAGGTGCCGGTCGGCCAGCGCCGTGCGCTCATAGGTCCTAACGGAGCGGGAAAGACGACCCTCTTCAACTGCATCACAGGCACTTTCCCCCCGACCAGCGGGAAGGTTTTTCTCTTCGGCAAAGATGTCACCCGTCTGGCGGAGAATCGCCGCGCGGCCATGGGGATTGGCCGGACTTATCAAATAACAAACCTCTTCCACGATCTCACGGTTTTGGAGAATCTCATTCTTGCCGTACAGGGAAACAGTCGACAGAAATGGATCATGCATCGTCCTGTGAAGGCGTTTTCAGAGTCTCTGAAACGGGCCGCCGAAGAGCTTGAACGTGTCGGGCTAGCGCAGCGCGCCCATGACTCGGTTCACCACCTTTCCTATGGCGAGCGCAGACAGTTGGAACTCGCACTGGCACTGGCTTCACAGCCGCGGGTGCTTTTCCTGGACGAGCCATGCTCGGGGCTTTCACCAGGCGAGCGGCAGCGCATCGCAGAGATCATCAGGGAGTTCCCGGAGGATATCACACTTATTCTCATTGAGCACGACATGAAGGTGGCCCTCGGATTGGCCGACCAGGTAGTGGTCATGCACCGCGGCAGCATCATTCTTGAGGGCACGCCGGATGAGGTTCGGGCCAACCCGGAGGTCAGGGAGGTGTACCTTGGCAAAGTCTGATTCCCTGCTTTCAGTGAATGATATACATACCTATTACGGCGATAGTTATGTCCTTCAGGGGTTAGGTCTTGAAGTGGCATCCGGGCAGATTGCAACGCTGCTGGGCCGGAACGGAATGGGCAAAACCACCCTTATCCGGTCCGTGGCCGGCCTGACCCCTCCTCGGCGGGGAAACATCATTTTCAAAGGGGAGTCTCTCGAAGGGTATGCCCCTTACAGGATTACCCAACTGGGGATCGCACTTGTTCCCCAGGGACGCCGTATTTTTTCTTCGCTGACGGTTCGTGAAAATCTGCTCGTACCCACAAGCAAGCTCGCCGGGGGGAAAGCCCTTGGGAACAGCCAAAGGACACGCTGGAATTTGACCGCGGTCCTGGAAGCGTTCCCTCAGCTCGCCGAGCGGGTGGGCCAGTCCGGAGGGGATTTGAGCGGTGGGGAGCAGCAGATGCTTGCCATCGGCCGTGCATTGATGGCAAACCCGGATCTTATCCTGATGGATGAACCCTCAGAAGGTCTGGCGCCGGTGCTGGTCAGCCGGATCGGCGAAATCATGAAGAGCATTCGTGAACAGGGCCACTCCATTCTCCTTGTCGAGCAGAATTTTGGCCTCGCCATGGATGTGGCGGACTACGTTTACGTAATCACATCCGGGCGAATCGTCTATCAGGGGACGCCGAATGAACTTGAGGGGGAACCCGAGGTCCTGGACCGGCATCTGGGCATATAACGCCCCAGTGGGCACCTGAACGCTCATTGCTTCGGTGGTTAACAAACAATTATAAGGAGGTTGAAATGCCTTTTGACAAGAATGCTGCCACACTTGTCGGCAAATCCATCCCGCAACCCGACTCTCTGGAGAAGGCCGTCGGAAAGACGCTCTTCAGCGATGACTTCAGCATGCCGGGAATGATCTGCGGGAAAGCCTTGCGATGTCCTTACGCGAATGCGCGCATTCGGCGTTTGGACGTGGGGAAGGCGAAGAAACTGTCGGGGGTCCATGCGGTACTCACTGCCGCGGACATCCCCGGAGTAAACCTGCGGGGGAACATCCCCGGGTTTCGCGATGATCAACCCGTCCTCGCGGAAGATCACACCCGAGGGGCGGGGGAACCGGTTGCCCTGGTCGCGGCGGATACCATGGAAATTGCTGAAAAGGCGATTTCCATGATCAAAGTCGAGTACACGCAACTGCCGCCCGTAGTAGACCCCTTTGTATCTTTGAAGCGCGGCGCTCCGAGTATCGATGAGCAGGGCAATGTGCTTTTGGATATGGGTTACGACCGAGGGGATTTGAAGCGCGGGTTCGAAAAGGCTGCCGCGATCATAGAGGATACCTACACCACCCAGTTTGCGGAACATGCCTATCTGGAGCCGGAGTCGGGGGTGGCCTGGAAGGACCCGGGCGGGGTCTTCCACATTCGCTGCGGGACCCAGTGGATTGAGCACTACCGGAGTATTGCCCGAATGCTCAATATCCCCCACAACAGGGTACGCATTGAGTCGCCATTGGTCGGGGGAGGGTTCGGCGGCAAGATATTTCCAACCATTGAACATCTCCTGGCACTTCTTGCGGATGCCACGGGCC
>JAFDIX010000578.1 GCA_019307805.1 Deltaproteobacteria bacterium
TTGAGCGCGCAACAATCTCCTGCAGATCCGGTGTTGCCGGAGGGGTGAAAGGGAGATCAAAGACACGGCCCGTCTGGCCTGTGAGGGGGTCAAACCGAATCTCAAAGGGAATCTCCTCGGGTGCAAAATTCTTTTGAGGATTCAGTATTTGGGTTGTGCTATTGATCTTCTTAAAGGAGACGGCCATGGCTCTACCTCGATCCTAGGATGTGGTGGGTCCTTATAAAATTTCCTGGGGCACGCCGCAAGGTATTTAATTTTGCCCTGTAAAACCTGCTACTTTGGCCAAAGCCAGAAATACGGGGCTATGCAAAGGCAACTGCTATGGAATGGTGGAACACTGGAATGATGGAATAATGGTTTCAGGAGGATGAGATCTTCATTCAATATACCTGGTAAGTCATAGATGAACCCACCCGTGGCGGACCGTTTATATCCCCAATATTCCATTTGTCCATCATTCCATTCGACGTTTACATATAAACGTCACCCATCAGGGTGAAATCAAAGCGCGATCTTCTATGCTCGGGAGCTTCATTTCTGTTTGCTTTCGCTGAACAGGAGGGTCACACCATTGATGCAATACCTGAGCCCGGTGGGCGGAGGCCCATCTTCAAACACATGACCGAGGTGGGCGTCACATCGGCTGCAGAGGACCTCAGTTCTTTTCATAAACAGGCTGTTGTCCGGAAGTGTTGTCACATTATTTTTCGCTATGGGTGCCCAGAAACTGGGCCAACCCGTGCCGGAGTCAAACTTTTCTTCCGAACTGAACAGATCAAGACGGCATCCCGCGCACTGATAGATGCCGTTTCCCTTGAAATTGTTATAGGCGCTGGTAAAAGGGGGTTCGGTTCCCTTTTCCCTCATTACCTTGAACTGCTCCGGTGTCAATTGCTCTCGCCATTTCTCCTCTGATTTTACAACCTTTTCCGGCATATCCCCTCCATTGGACATTTCCTGTGACTTTCGGGTATTTGCACCCGCCTCGGGTTCCGATCCGAAAAAGGCCCGCCAGGCCCATAGCAGGAATCCCAGAAAAAAGCCTAAAAAGCCCAGCTTCTTTATAAAAGTTCTTCTGTTGAACATGGTAAATCCCTTTTCAGATTTCATTATAAAATGTTGTTTATCCCTAAAATAATCACTCAAGACGCAGAAGACATGAAAAAAAGCCCCGCCCATTGGAAGGGCGGGGCCTTTTTTTTAAAAAAAGACTCAGAATGTGCTATTTGCCGCGGGGCATTGTCTGGGGCGGCCGGGTCGTATTGCCCGTGGCATTGGGGAAATCCTTTGCCACGTATGCCTTTTTATTGTGCTTTATGAGATCATTGGCCTCTTCCATGTAGTTGCTGAAGCGTTTTTTACACTCATAGAAACCATGCCACCAGGCATAATCCGGGGCCATCATGGCGGCACCCATGCGCGCCCTGCGGCCCTCATGGTGCCAGAGTTCATAGAATTCCACCTCGAGCCGTTCATCAAAGAATTTTGTTTTGTCCAGCAGGCCCTTGTCATAGAGTTCATTGAGCTTTTTCTTGGCAGGCTTGAAATAGACCTCGTTGTATTCATGCACGACCTTGTCCAGGGTGACATAGTGGGCATCCACCCATGTCTTACCGTGGCACTGGGTGCAGATCTCCTTCATCTTATCCCTTTCAATCTTCCAGTTGGTCTTGGCCGGGAAGGGCTTGAAATCCTCCGGGCGTATGGTGAGAGGGGCCTGGATTTCCCAGGAGAGCCTCTCTGTCACATCATGGGAGGTCAGGACCGAACCTGCCCCGGACATATGGCAGGATGCGCAGGTGGGCCCACGGAAATCCACACCAGGTGACCAGGTACCCGGCGCGGCATTCCAGTTATAGCTGTCCCCAAAGGCGGTATAGATATCCCCGTGCTTGGATTCCATGTAGATTTCGATCTGGGGATGGTCGGGTCCGAGGTGGCACTGGCCGCAGGCCTCAGGCTTTCTTGCCTCCATCACAGAGAACCGGTGACGGGTATGGCAGCTCGAACAACTCCCCCTGCTTCCATCCATGTTGATACGCCCGACTCCAACATTGGGCCAGGTCTCCGGATCCAGTTGACCGTCCGTCATCTTGAGAATCGTACCATGGCAGTAAAAGCAGCCGGTGGCCCGCTCGAAATCGCTGTTCATTCCCTTTTTGAGCCAGGGATCGATCTGCCAAATAATCTCAAGGGTGTTGGCATGCTTGCTGCGTGCATACTGTTTGGCTTCATCGGGATGGCACCTGGAGCAATCCTTGGGGGTGACAATGGCTGTAACAGGGACTTTATATTCCTGGGTCCCGTATTTCTGATCGGAGCGCTCATACTGCTTGTAATGGGATTTGCTCACGTCAGGATCGAACTCCTCTGCCTTGTGGCAGTCGAAACAGGTGATGTTGGCGTTGGCATGGCGGCTGTCGGCCCAATCGCTGAACAGGCCCGGGTGCTCATTCTTGTGGCACTGGATACAGGCGATTGCCTCCTTGGGCATGCTCCTTTCGATTCTGTAGACCTTTTCCTTGGGAATATTCTGAGCGGTCTGGGCATCCACCAAGGGACCCCCCCCTGCCAGCAGGACCGCCGCTCCCAAAATCAGAATCGCGATCATGAGTAGTTTCTTCATCCTGATCCCCCTTTCGATTCCCAAATGTTTCTATTTTTCTAAAGTCCCAGACCCCTGTAGGTCTCCTCAAACTGTTTATACCGATAATAGGGCGTGGGATTGTGTACCAGGTTTTTATGGCAGTCTACACATCGCTTCTCGTATCCGGGGCGGGCATAGATCACCGATCGATGGGCCAGCATGGCACCCCGTTTATCAGGTATGTAGAGGATATTCCGGTGGCACTTCTGACACTGCTCATTTTTAAAGGAGGCATAGGCGGCCTGGCGTGCCTTTTCATGGTCATATTCATCCATAGTGAAGTGGATGATGATATCTTTGATGCCGTGGACGGTCTTTGCATAGAAAAAATTGAAGGTGTCGTGGGGGGCCGGCAGATGGCAGTCCATGCAATCCGCCACAAACCCCTGGGGATTGTTTACGTGGGTAGACGTCTTCCAGGT
>JAFDIX010000579.1 GCA_019307805.1 Deltaproteobacteria bacterium
CGCACCCCCCCCTATGGGAACATCCCCCACATGTATTTGGCGGGTCTCTCTTCTTTCCTGGCGGTTGATCACAGGCAATGATTCCTTATGATTGAGGACAGTAAAACGGCTGCACAGGCTCGAAACCCACAAAACAGGGAGCATGAAAGCTCCCCGGACAGCCCTGGCGCGGGCCGATGTTTCATCAAATGAATCCAGTTTTCAATAAATGGCTTACGCGTTTAATATAGAAATTTACCATATTAGTATAAAAACATGGGCTTCCCCCCCACATGGCGCACTTTGGGGCGATAGGCCTCCACATCATAGAGTTCTCTGACATCCACACGTTTTTGTCCCATCATGATAGTACTGAGAGGAATATCCGTATAAACCCCCTGGGTCAAGGCTACCAACCTTCCAAAAACCCCTTTCAAAAAGAGATCAATCGCTATGTTGGCATAGTTTACCGCAACCATCAGGTCCAATGAATCCGGATTCCCGCTTCGCATGAGATAGGAGAGGCGTTGTATTAAGACATTTTGTCCGGTGAGTTGCTTGAGAATAGCCCCTGTCTCTTCTCCAATGCCCCCCAGCTTCCTGTGCCCATAGGCATCGGCATCTCCGGAAAGCTTCAATTCTCCGCCCGTCATGCGCGCCCCTTCGGAGATGGTAATCATGGCATAGTTCTTGGGATTGGCCTTTTTGTCCTCTATGATCATTTTGGCCAGTTTCTTGGGATCAAAGGGGACCTCTGAAATAATGGCCCGGTCCACACCGGATAGATAGGCGGATATGAGGGAGGTTTCGCCGCAGTATCTGCCAAAAAGCTCGATCACGGCGATTCTTTCATGGGATCCCGTGGATGTCCTGAGGGCATGGATAAACCCGACGCTACGAGTGATAGCCGTTGAAAAACCAATGCAGTAGTCAGTCCCAAATACATCATTGTCCATGGTTTTGGGAATGGCAATGACCGGGAATCCTTCTTTGTGGAGCCTTTCTCCAAAACTGAGGGTATCATCGCCGCCAATGGGGATAATGGCATCGACTTTCAGTTTCTCAAGGTTTTTCAATACACGTGGTGTAAAGTCTTTGACCTCCTCGTCTTTGCCAAAGGCCTTCTTCAAATGCCCTGGAGCAGCGCTCTTCTTTGCAGCACTTGGATTGGTGCGGGAGGTATGCAAAAAGGTCCCCCCTGTGCGGTCAATGGTCCGAACCTCCATTGGGGTCAATTCCTGGACATACTTGAAATTTCCCTGGGGATCATTAGGAACGTACTCCAGTACACCCGCCCACCCGCGCTTGATCCCGAGGACGCGAATGCCTTCGCTGGCGCTCCGATACACAAGGGTCTTGATACAGGGGTTGAGTCCAGGCACGTCACCGCCGCCTGTGAGTATAGCGATTGTGGGTTTCCTTGTGCTCCTTTTTGCCATCGGTCCATCTCCTTAAAAGTCTCTTCAAATAACCAAACTGCCCCAAACCATATATATTAACCCAAGTTCAGATGTTAGAAAAGGAATTATTTAAATTCATGCCCCCAGGGCGGTGTGGGTTTTTATTGACAAGCCATTTAAAAGGCGCAAAACTATCGCCTTTCTATTATCCTGCCGGAAAAGCCAAGTCTTTCGGTCATGTTTGCGGCAGACAAATCAAAGAAATATGGGAGGAGTCCACATGCCTGCGTCCAAAAAGATTCAGGAGTCCATGGAGAAATCATCGTTCATCAGGAAGATGTTCGAGGAGGGTCATGCGAGAAAGGCAAAATACGGGGCCGAGAATGTGTTTGATTTCAGTCTTGGCAATCCGAACCTGGAGCCGCCCGCGAAGTTTAAAGAGGTCCTGATGGGTCTGATCAATGACCCCGATCCCGGTCAGCATGCCTATATGCCCAATGCGGGCTATCTGGAAACAAGGAGTGCGGTGGCCGCATATCTCAGCAAACACAACCGGGAATCCTTTGCTCCGGATGACATCGTTATGACGGTGGGAGCAGGCGGCGCACTTAACGTCATCCTCAAGACACTCCTCGACCCGGGGGATGAGGTCATCATCCCGGCGCCATACTTCGTTGAGTATAATTTTTACCTGGACAATCATCAGGGCGTGCCCAGGGTGGTGGGGACCGGCCCGGACTTTTCCCTTGATTTGGATGCTATTGGCGAGGCCATCACAGCAAAGACAAAGGCACTCCTGATAAACACTCCGAACAACCCTACGGGTAAGGTCTACAGCGAAAAAAAATTGGAGATGCTGGCACAATTATTGACAGACCGCAGCCGGAAATTGGGCCGGCCCATCTATCTCATCTCTGATGAGCCCTACAGGAAAATTGTCTATGACGGCTTGAACGTCCCGAGCATCTTCGACGCCTACCGGGAGAGCTTTGTAGTGACCTCCTTTTCAAAGGATCTCTCACTTCCCGGGGAAAGAATCGGATACGCCGCCCTGAATCCGGAGATCTCCGATAAAGAGGAGCTTCGTGCCGGCATGGTTCTCTGCAACAGAATCCTGGGTTATGTCAATGCGCCCGCCCTTATGCAGCGTTCGGTTTCCGTTCTCCTGGAGGAGAGCGTGGATGTCTCCCAATATCAGAAAAAGCGGGACATGCTGTGGGAGGGGTTGGTTGCCTGTGGGTATGAATGCCGAAAGCCGGAAGGGGCCTTTTACCTTTTTCCCAAAAGTCCTATTGAGGATGATGTGGCTTTCGTGGCAGGGCTCCAGGAGGAAAATATTCTGACGGTACCGGGAAGCGGATTCTATGGCCCCGGGCACATTCGTATCGCCTACTGTGTGGATGATCGGACGATTGAAAATTCCTTGCCGGGGTTTGAGAGGGTCATCAAGAGCCTTAGCTAGCGTCCATCCGGAAATGGGCCATTTCTGGATGGCGCTTTCAGCGGTCAGCAATCAGCCGAGAGCTTGTCTTTAATGTCTTTTGCTGAAAGCCGAAAGCCGGGGCAAAAGGAGAAAGTCAGCGATGTATTCAAAAATGGTATCCCTCAGATTCCCCGAGAAGATCGTGAATGAACCCGTGGTGGTCAACCTGGTCAAAAAATTTGACCTGACCTTCAACATC
>JAFDIX010000580.1 GCA_019307805.1 Deltaproteobacteria bacterium
TCCATAAGGATGCCAGGCCGATCCGGTGGCGTACAAACTCTTAATGGGCATCCTGTGGCCGGCTAACTCGGGAATGGGCCTTGTCCTTCCGAACTGGGAAGGGATATTGTCAATCACACACCAGTTCCCCGCCGGAGCGTAGTTCTTGCACTGGTTGGCGGTGTAATAGGGGGTAACCGGGTTATACCCAATCACATTATCCCAGGTCATATTGGGGGCGTATTGTTCCCACTTTTTTATTACCTCTTCCGCGTGCCGTTTCTCCATCTCTTTCCATTCCCGGCTACTCAATGAAAAAGCGGGAAGAATAAAAGCCTCCGTCAAGACATTAAAATCATTTCCCTGGGGAGCAAGTAAATCATCCTCCTTGCCTCCGTGATACACCGTCATGATACAGGGATCGGTAGGCCATTTTAAAGCCTTCCTCTCACTGGTTTCCTTCAGCAGGGTGTTTAGATCACGGTTTCCAAACACTATGCCCATGCAACGATCAATGTCGGGATTAAAACCCGCCGCCTTATGAATGGGCCTTTCCTTAAGCATCCAGGTATACCAGCTAATGGTAATCCAGTCTCTTTCGATATTCTTGACCCGGTTTTTAATCTTGGAACTGAGATGTTCCTCCCCGATAAGATCAAAGCAGAGTTGATAAGGATCTACATTGGATATTACCGCTTTGGTTGCCTCAATCCTGGTCCCGTCATTAAGAATAATTCCCTTAGCCGTTCCATTTTCAATAACAATTTTTTTAACCGGGTGTTTGGTGAATACCTCGCCCCCGTTTTCAATAACAATCCTCTGGGCGGCATGAGCAAGCTGATGAGTTCCCCCCACGATAAAGTTCAAGTAGGGAAACATCATCATGAAAAACAAAACCCCGATTCCGGAACCGGGCAAATCAGTCTGAAATCCCCAGGCCTGGTTAATCCGAGCCGGGAAATTCTGCATTTCAATGCTTTCAAATATGTCTTTATACACCTGGAGAGGCGACATGCTCAACCACAAGGGGTCTATCCCCGAATCAGGGTTCTGAATCAAACGGTCGAGAGCATCAGGGGTCCCAAAAGGCTGGGCCGGGGTCCACAACCACTCCTCAACCGCCGGTTTCCAGTATTTCTGCCATTTTGACCACATAAAAAGCCAGGTCTCGGCATCCTTTTCCGAAAACCGGGCGATCTGTTGAGCGGTTTTTTCCTGGGTGGGATCAACATCATCGAAACAATTATAAACCAGCACACAGGAATTGTCCTCCTCAAAGATATCTCCCAGGGAAACGCCGGTATAAGAAAACCGCGCCCCGTAGTCTTCAAATTCAGGAAAATCTTCCAGCACCAGGGTATGATAAAGCGCGGTATGCTCGGTAGAACAGGTGTTCGCGATATACCCCCCCACCGGCTCTTCCGAAGACCACCCTCCACCCACCTCATGCCCGTCTTCAAAGATACCGACTTTCAAACCCCCATATTTGGTCAAATACATGGCGGTCACCAGAGCCTTATTCCCTCCCCCCGCAATGACCACATCAAAAGTCTTATCAGCCATTATTTAATACACTCCTTTTCGTCTAGATGCTCTCAGAAACATAAATAAAGATTTAATAAACGCGGCCTTTGGCCTCCCAAGGCTTTTTCAACTTGTATTTCTCCGCCAGAATCTTGTAAACCCAGTAGCCCTGGTGAGAACAGGCGGATCCCACGGGATGCCATCCGCCGGAGCAGGGATAGAGATTTTCAATGGGAAAATTCCTTAAATCAGCCAGATCGGGTATGGGCCTGAACCTGCCTACCTGGGTACTTTCTAGGTCAATAACACACCAGTTTCCGGCCGGGGCATAGTTTTTCGCGTGCCTGGCCGTAAAATGGGGAGTGACCGGAACGTAACCGATCACGTTGTCCCAGGTCATATTCGGGGCAAACCTTTGCCAGAAATTGAGAATTTCCTCCGCGTGCCGTTTCTCGATCTTTTTCCATTCTTCATGGGAATAAGCGGTAGCAGGCAGCACAAACTGTTCGGTAAGAACGCATGACTTATCAGGCGGGGCAAAATTACCGGGAGCATGCAAGGACCAGTCGGAAACAATGAGATTAAAACTCTCCGGGTCCGGCCATTGACCCGCCCTCCTGAGATACGATTCTTTTAAGATTTCTTCCACGGCGTTTTCCTTTTTTCCCAGGCCCAGCCATCCCACATACGGCAAATCAGGATCAAAGGCCTCGGCCCGGTATTTGGGCCTTTCATTGAGCGCCCAGGTGTACCAGGAAATAACAATCCAATTCATCAGCAGGTTTTTGATTCTTCGGACCACCTGGGTGCTCCAGTATTCGGGTCCGGTTAATTCCATAACGAGTTGCTGAGGGCTGGCTCCGGATATCACTCCCAACCTTGCTTCTATTTCGGTCCCATCTTTTAGTCGGAGTCCCTTGGCCTTGCCGTTTTCGATAATAATCTTCTCCACCCCGGCGGCATGATTAATTTCACCGCCGTTTTCCAGAATAACTCTCTGAGCGGCATGGGCCAACTGATGATTCCCCCCGGGATACACAATCACGTCCCGAAAAACAAATGAAAACATCAAAGAGGTCAAACCCTGTCCGTAGGCGTCCGGAGATGTCCCTGCCGACTGTCCCCCTCTCAATCCCAAAATCTGGGCCTCGGGGCTCTCGTAAATATCCTCCATAACCTGGGCTCCGTTCATAAAAAGCCATTCGGGCTTTATTCCGGAGTCAGGATTGGCAAGAAGCTTTTCCATGGCATCAGGCTGCCCAAAAGGAACCGGGGGACTGAACATCCATTCCAGGCAGGCGGAATAAATGTGTTTATCCCATTTTTCCGCCAGGGCAAGGAAGGTATCGGCATCTTTCCGGGAAAACCGGGCGATGGATTTTGCCGTCAGTTCATAATCGGGGTCCACTGATTCACTGTAAATACCGAGCCAAGAGTCATCTTCAAGAAAAAGCGCCCCCCCGCCAAGCTTGGGCCTGATTCCCTTGGCGCCATATTCTTCCCATTCGGGAAAATCTTCGTAGGTCATCTTATGGTGAAAATTTTTTATATGAATA
>JAFDIX010000581.1 GCA_019307805.1 Deltaproteobacteria bacterium
AAGCGGATGTCATTGTGTATGACAACCTGGCCAACCGGGTTTTTCTTGAGTATGCAGACGAAAATGCCGAAATGATCTACGTGGGGAAAAAGGGTAGTGACCACACCCTGAGCCAGGAAGAGATCAATGGGCTGATTGTGGGAAAGGCTTCAGAAGGCCTCACGGTCGTGAGACTCAAGGGTGGAGATCCCTTTATCTTTGGAAGGGGGGGAGAAGAAGCCCAGGAACTTGTCAGGGCCGGGATATCCTTTGAGGTCATCCCCGGGGTCACCTCCGCCATTGCGGTACCGGCCTATGCCGGGATTCCCCTGACCCACCGGGATCATACATCCACGGTTGCCTTTATCACGGGCCATGAGGATCCCACCAAGGAGGAGTCGGCCATTGCATGGGACAGGATCGCCACAGGCGTGGGAACCCTGGTTTTTCTTATGGGGGTGGGGAATCTGCCCAAGATTGCCAAGACCCTGATGGCCCAAGGCCGATCCGGAGATACACCGGTTGCAGTGATAGAAAAGGGGACCGGGGCAGAACAGCGGACTGTGACGGGTCCCCTTCAGGACATCGCAGAAAAAGTGAAGCGTGAAGGCGTGAGACCCCCGGCTGTGATAGTGGTGGGAGAGGTGGTAACCCTGCGGCATGAACTCGACTGGTTCGAGCGCCGGCCCCTTTTTGGAAAACGCATTGTAGTGACGAGGGCCCGTGAGCAGGCCAGCGATTTTAAGGCCGGGTTGGCAAAGCTGGGCGCCGAATGTCTGGAGTTCCCCACCATCTCGGTCGTTCCCCCGGAAAGCTGGGCGGCACTGGACCGGGTTCTAAAAAGACTTGAGAAATATCAGTGGATTATTTTTACCAGTGTCAACGGGGTGAAGTATTTTTTTGAGAGGCTGGTGGCCCTTGGCTGGGACACCCGGGAACTCAATGGGGCTAAGGTCGGGGCCATTGGTCCCAAAACAGCCCAGGCCCTGATCGCCAGGGGCGTTCAGCCGGATCTGGTTCCGAAGGAGTACCGTGCCGAAGCCATTGTGGAGAGCCTGAAAGACTGGAAGATCCTGGGTCAGCGGTTTCTTCTCCCCCGGGCGTCCATCGCCAGGGAAGCCCTCCCCTTGGCGTTGGTGGATATGGGCGCCGTTGTGGATGAGGTCCCGGCCTACCGGACCGTCAAGCCGGACCATGACAGGGGGCCGGTAAAGGCGCTGCTGGAGAGGGGAGAAATCCACATGGTCACCTTTACAAGTTCTTCCACTGTCACGAACTTTGTGGACATGTTCAAACAAGAGAGGGAAGCGCTTCAGAAATGGATGAAAGCGGTGACAGTGGCATGCATCGGACCCATCACCGCAAGGACTGCCGAAGAAAATGGTTTATCGGTCAACGTGATTCCCTCGGAGTATACTATCGAGGCCCTGACCGAGGCTGTTCTGGCCCACTTCAGCAAAGACGTCAGTTCCTAAGAAAAAACATCACGACAAGCTGTTAAGTCCCCGACAGGGGCGTCCTACTGTAGTGTCCCGGAAATACCTGTCAATATTACGATAACGATTTCAGACGCATGACCAAAGGCCGTGCCGGGAATAAAAGGATTCACATTATTAAACCCCGGTTGAGCGGTTCAGCGTTCAAGGTTCAGCCGCTGGCCAGAAAAGCGGCCAGTTTGATCGAAAAAGAAACTCTGAAAAAGCGAATATCGAATACCGAATAATGAATGTCGAATGTCGAAGGAATGAATTCTGCCTGTCATGATCCTTTGTGTCGAATAGTCAATTTATAAAAAAAGACTGAGCAAAGTGAAACCATCCTTCGACATTCGACACGGCTGAGCTCGTCGCAGGCTGCGGTTCGATATTCGATATTCTGCGGTTCGCTGTTCAATCAAGTTCGACCATCGAAATGGTAATTTTGATCCAAATTGAGTCATTGATTTTCAGAGTCTCATACGAGGGTTGAAGACACCTAAACAGCGTTCGTCAAAGGGTTCTGGTCATTATTACGGCGACAAAGCCGTCTCACCCAATGGGTGATCGTGACGAATCCCGGATTTGAAGAAAAAAATACTCTGAACCAAGAACCGATCAGTTAAGGTTAAAGTTATTTCTGGGACAGGATACTCGGGTCAAAATGCCTTCCCCCGCGCCAGCTCCCTTTTCCTGGAAGAAGGGCAGGGAGCCCGCGGCTGCAGTCCGGACATAAAAAGGTGGTAAAGGACAGGAAAGGAGAAAATATGCAGCCATTAGACAATATCAAAATTATTGAAATGGCGGGGTTGGCCCCGTCTCCCTACTGCGGGATGATCCTTGCCGACTTTGGGGCCAGGGTCGTTGTTGTGGACAGGCTGTCCACGGGACAGCCGGAGATCCCCAATGTTATGCCAAAAAATCCTTTTGACAGGGGTAAACGTTCTATCAGGACAAATCTCAAGACAAAGGAAGGGGTGGAGATCGTAAAAAGAATGATCCGGAATTCCGATGTCCTGATTGAGCCATACCGTCCCGGGGTGATGGAGAAACTGGGACTCGGTCCCGGTGAGGCGCTGAAAATAAATCCCGGATTGATTTACGCACGCCTTACGGGCTGGGGGCAGGAAGGTCCATATGCCCCAATGGCAGGCCATGATATCAATTATATCGGCCTTGCCGGCGCCCTGTCGCTTTTCAGGCGCAAGGGGGAGAAACCCCTGCCGCCATGCAATCTTCTGGGAGATTTCGCGGGAGGGGGTATGCTCTGTGCCATGGGTATTTTGCTGGCCCTGGTGGGGAGGACCCGTTCAGGCCAGGGTCAGGTTGTGGATGCGGCCATGCTGGACGGCGCGGCCAACCTGAGCACCCTTTTTTACGGACTGCTTGCAAACGGCCTCATGACCCTGGATATCGGAACCAACGAGCTGGATAGCGGCGCCCCCTTTTACCAGACATATGAAACCGCGGACGGCAAATACATGGCAGTGGGTGCCATAGAGGCGCGTTTTTATGCTGAGCTTCTCGAGGGACTTCAAATTGATCCATCCTCTCTTCCAGCGCAGCATGACAGGGAAAAATGGCATGAGACAGAGGCCAGGATCGGGGAGGCATTCCGAGGCAAAACCCGTGATGAATGGGAAGCCATTTTTGAGGGAAAGGATGCCTGTGTCTCACCGATTCTTGAACTGAATGAGGTGGAGAACCACCCCCACAACAGCCAAAGGAAACTCATTGCGAACATTGGGGGAGTGTCTCAACCTGAGCCTGCACCAAGGTTGTCCAGGACCCCGGGCAAGGTCCGGGGACCCGGAAGGCCGAGGGGAACTGAAACAAGAGAAGTCCTGGGAGAGCAAGGTTATTCAGAGGATGATATGGAAATACTGTTTAAGACAAATGCAGTGGAGTAAGTACACTGAAGATACTTCTCATATACCCCCGCTTCATCGAGGATCGGAAACATGATGGTGACATCCGCGTGCCTCCCATGGGCATCTACAATGTGGCGGCGGTTCTCAGGGAAAATCATTACGATGTGGAGATCCTCAACTGGCATGACCTCGATACCCCGGATCACGCGGAGGAGGTGCTGCGGGAGAAAAGCCCCCATATTATCGGATTCTCCATTTTGAATGGCAACCGATGGGGGGGGATCGAGATCGCGCGGATCGCCAAAAGGTTAAATAGCCGTGTGAAAGTCATTTTCGGGGGCATTGGGGCTACCTTTTTGTGGGAACACCTCCTGACCCATTTTCCCGAAATTGACTTCATTGTCATGGGAGAAGGGGAATACGGCTTTTTGGAACTCGTCAGTAAACTGGAGGCGGGAAATGATTCGAAATTGGAAACCATTCAGGGGGTGGCACTTCGAAAGAACGGTAAAATCCTGAAAACGGACCAGGCCCCGCCCATTGAGGACCTGGACAAACTGCCCATACCGGCCAGGTATTTTACCTACGAGCACGTTTCTTCATCCCGGGGGTGTCCCTGGGACTGTGCCTTTTGCGGGTCACCCGGGTACTGGGGCGGCCGAATCAGATTTCGTTCGCCCCGTCACTTTGTTGATGAACTGGAACTCCTTTACAACAGGGGCATCAGGTTTTTCTACTTTTCAGATGACACCTTCACGATCAAAAAAGACCGGGTCATAGAGATCTGTAAGGGCATTATTCAGCGGGGCATGCATATCGAATGGTATGCTATTTCCCGGGTCAACCACGTGGACGAGGATATCCTGCTCTGGATGAGGAAAGCAGGTTGTATTCAAATAAGCTATGGTATCGAAAGCGGTTCTGAGAAGATACGCCATCTCCTGCACAAAAAAATTGAAACAGACCGGATTGTAGAGGCCTTTACACGGACCACCCATTACGGTATTTTGTCCCGGGCCTATTTCATCTACGGGTGCCCGGGAGAGGGTTGGGATACCATCCAGGAGACCATAGACCTCATCCACAGAATCAAACCCCTGGGTGCTGTTTTCTACATTCTGGACCTGTTCCCCGGGACAGCCCTCTATGAGGATTTCAAAATAAAATCCGGTGTGACGGATGATGTCTGGCTCAACAAAATAGAAGGCATTCTTTACGGTGAAACGGATTCGAGGCTCTCTGACGAGATTATTTTATCATTTGGACGAAAGCTCAGAAGTGATTATTATAAAAGCGTCCATGCATTTGCGGACAATATAGAACTCGCGGATAGAGAGGACCTGTACCCATTCCACGCTGATTTCTGTTCAAGGCTCGGAATGACCTTCAGCCACGGGGATTATTCACACATCGATCAGATCAGGGACAAGGACAGGCTTGCTGAAAAACTGTTCAGAAAATCCCTCTCCTACCATGCCGATCATCGGGCCTACCTGGGGCTGGGTATTCTGAAGCAGAAAGCAGGGGAGTATGGGGCGTCCATCGCGTTGCTCACCGAGGGGCTGGGCTTTTTCCAGGACAGCGAGTCTCTCAATATGTGCATGGGAGTCAGTCTCATGAATGTGGGGGAATACCCGCAGGCCCTCATCCACTTCAGCAGATGCCCGGATTCAAAGGAGGCGGGACGCTTTATTGCCC
>JAFDIX010000582.1 GCA_019307805.1 Deltaproteobacteria bacterium
GGATCTGTCCTGTTCACCTGGCTGGTGGTGTGGTTGCTTTTTTTACTGATTCTGCTTCAGGGGCAATTTGCCTTTAAGTTAGTCGGGGATATGGGCCAGCCGGACTGGGATTACAGACCCGTCAAAGACGTCCCCGCCCAGTCCCCCTATGCCATATATGAACCATTGCCCTACCCCCAGCATGTCAAAGGCATGAAAGGAAAATAGTGAAAAAGATTTTTCTCACAGGTGCCATACTGTTGGTTGTTATCTTCCTCGTCTATGAGGTGCTCATCCTCTATGATAACAATTTCAGGTATGGCCGAATGTGGGAGACCCACGCTGTGAGGCCCCTGGAGTGGCCTGTCATGGCCATGCCCGAAGGCGCCGTTGCAGTGGACGGGGCAGATGCATTGTTAAGACGTACACCCCCCGAGCTTATCCTGCCCACGGTGGAAATGAAGGACCCTGAGACCATCAAGCTTGGGAAGACCCTCTATTTTACATACTGTGCACAGTGCCACGGTGAAAATTTCGACGGTAATGGAACCGTGGGACAAAGCTTTCACCCTCCCCTTCCGGATCTGAGGAGCACCAAGGTACAATCCCTGACCGAGGGGGTTCTGTTCAAAGAGATCAGCTACGGAAAACCAGACGGGAGACAACCTCCCCTGGCCACCACTATCGCCCTCTCGGACCGATGGAGAATCATCGCCTTCATCCAATCCCTTGACACGCCAAAGTGAGATGAGCCCTTCCCCCGGCACCTGCGAGCTTTGCGGACTTCCTCTCGGCCGGGGAAAAGTGGGTTTTGTTTCACAGGAGAAATCATTCCATTTTTGTTGTATGGGATGCCGCCAGGTGTTCCAGATGATCCTGGAGTCCTCGGACCAAAGGGACCCGGCAACATTCCGGGAAACGGAACTCTTCAAAAAATGCCTGGAGATGGGCATCATCCCCGGGTCAGAGACAGAACGTGATTTAATAAGCCGAACCTCATCCCCCCAACCTGCCCCAATAGATCCGTCCCCGGATCAGAGCTGTCTTTCATTGAACCTGAAGGTCGCGCACATGTGGTGCCCGGCCTGTGCCTGGGTCATTGCAGAGTCCCTCAAGCGGGACAGGGGAATAGTGGATGCCCGCTGCAGTTTCTCCACGGACAGCGTGCGATGCAGCTACGACCCCAGGGTAACCTCCCCCGCCCAGATTATGGGCATGATCGATGACCTTGGATACAAAGCCGCATACCCGGATGGGGCTGCCGTTCAAAAAGAATCGCGAAAGGAATTTGTGCGTTTCGTCATCTCCGCATTTCTTACCTTGAATGTGATGATGCTCTCCTTTGCGCTCTATTCCGGTTTCTTTACCGAACTCTCCCGGGAGACCGTCAGCAAGCTCTCATGGCCCATAGCTGTTCTGGCAAGCGTGGTGCTGTTCTATGGCGGACACGGGATTTACAGGAGGGCCTGGGGCGGTCTTTCACATGCCGCCTTCAGCATGGAGACCCTCATCACTGCGGGTGCTTTCAGCGCCTATCTTTACAGCACCTACAACCTCTTGTTTATCGGGGGGATACACCTTTATTATGATACGGCTTCCCTGCTGGTCACCCTCGTCCTGCTGGGCAAGGCCCTGGAGGGGAAGGCCAAGAGGAGCGTTCAGCAAGACCTGGAGAATCTTTTCTCTCTCAGGCCTACCAAGGTCAAGATCTGTACAAAATCCTATCCCAATGGACGCTATGTGGACGCCCGACAACTTCTCGAGGGGGACCTTTTTCTCCTCCAGGAAGAGGAGATCGTTGCTGCGGACGGGATCGTTCTGGAGGGTGCAGGGTCCATGGATGAATCGACCATCACAGGGGAGTCCGTCCCTGTTGAAAAGAAATCCGGTGATCGCCTGCGCGCCGGTACCCGGGTCATTCAGGGACATTTCAGGGCGGAGGCGGAAAGCGTCGGAGATGACTCTATCTTCGGTCAGATGATCCGGGTCATGGAAGAGGCCCTGGGCCGCAAAGACAGGTTCGAGGAAAAGACGGATGTCATGCTTCAATGGTTCGTTCCCATCATCCTCTTCCTGGCGTTGGGCACCGGCCTTGCCTGCCTCGCACTGGGACTTTCTCTAGAGGTCGCCCTGGTACGCGCAGTCACGGTTATGGTCATTGCCTGCCCATGCACTTTTGGTGTGGCCGTTCCCCTCGCCCGGGTCGCCGGCATATCCCTGCTGGGAAAGAGGGGCATCCTTGTCCGTGATTTTTCATCCTTTGAACGTGCGGGCAAAATGAATTATTTCGTCTTTGATAAGACCGGAACCATGACTGTGGGGAAATGGGAACTTTTAAAGGTGCTCACCTTTCAGGACTTTGAGGAGGAACAGATCCTTGCGATGGCAGCCTCTTTGGAAGAAGATTCCAATCACTATATCGCCATGCAGATAAAAGAGCGGGCCGGGCAACAACCGTTGCCGCCATTAGCGCTGGAGGATATTCAAGGATTTAAAAACGGTGTTTCCGGACAATTGGAAGGCCGTGTCGTCAAGATTGGCGCCAGGGAGTTTCTTGCGCAGGAATGGGATTTCAGAGATCCCTTGTGGTCGGAAAATAATTTCCAGGACGAACTGCACCATTCCCTTGTCTATATGGCCTATGGGGGAAAACCATGCGCCCTGTTCGTTTTTGGGGATAGAATCAAACAGGGGGCACTCGAGACCGTGGAGCAATTGAAAACAATGGGTCTCGGCGTTTCTCTGGTTTCAGGAGACGGCCATGAAACGACCCGGATCATTGCCCGGGAAATAGGGGTGGCATCGGCCCATGGAGGGCAAATGCCCCGGGATAAGGCGGCCTTTGTTGCTGCGCTCCAGAAGGATGGAAACGCGGTCGCCATGGTAGGGGACGGGATCAATGACGCCCCGGCCCTCGCACAGGCGGATCTGGCCCTGGCGGTGTATTCAGGCAATGCCCTGAGCAATGAGACCTCGGATATCATCCTCATGCGGGGAGAGCCCGGGCAGGTTCTTGATTTTCTTGCCCTGGCCCAAAGGGTATCTAAAAAAATCCACCAGAACCT
>JAFDIX010000089.1 GCA_019307805.1 Deltaproteobacteria bacterium
GCGGCAGTTTATGGTTGTGGACGGACCGCCGGAAGGACCCACGGGACCCACGGATCCCCTTTTCAGGTGGTGCCGGCTGGTCTTTTCCCAGCCGGTAGCGGATACACAAGGCACACTTTCCCCGGAGGCCATGCTCTGCGCCAACCGGGTTTTCCATAGAATCTTCCAACAGGACTAAAAGGTTTACTCACGTGGAATGGCCCTTCGTCATATCCTTACCCCATAGTTCAGGCCGAATCCCGGAGTCATTGCTGCGGACCTATGCCCTCAGCGAAAAAGAAATCAGGGAATCCACTGATTTAGGAACCCAGGAAATCTTTGGGGATTTACCTGCCATATCGGTCCTGGGCACCGAATGGAGCCGTCTTGTCATCGACCTGAACCGGGGTCCCCGTGAAAGAGGCCCCAAGGGGCTCATTGCCCAGGTCGATTACAACGGCAGGGCGGTGTATCATCCAGGGTGTATCCCCGATGGGGAGGAATTGGAGGCGAGGCTCAAGGCCTATTACTGGCCCTTTCATCACCGGTTTGAGGAAGTGCTCGACAGGGGGGTGGGGATACTCTTTGACTGCCATTCCCTTGGCGGGGTAGGTCCTCCTGAGGCGCCTGATCCGGGCCGAATAAGAAAGGACATTATCCTGGGAAACAATGGCAACCGCCGGGGAGAGACCGATCCTGTACTTGGAAAGACAACCTGCCCGGGGGACAAACTCTTTCTGATGAAGGAGGCCTTTGAAAAGCAGGGATTCTCGGTGTCCATCAACGATCCCTATGCCGGCGGATACATCGTAAACCATTACGGTCAGAAATACACACACACGGGGTTGATGGCCGTTCAGATAGAAATTAACCAGGATATGTTCATGGAGGGAACGGACCTGGTTGCAGAGAGGGTCGAACAGGTAAGAGAACGTATCCGGGGATCCTTTGATATGATCGCCGGAAGCATATGACCACGTATTCCAGAAAGAACTGACGCGACTGATTTTTGTCTTCGGCAGTATGGCCTATGCGCAATCCTATCGGTGCAGCGGCAAACTTATTCAGACACCTTTCAGCGGAAAAGAGATGATATGAGAACTCCACGGTATTATCTGTATCTTATGTGCATTTTCCTGGCCGTCGTGGCCGTAATCTGTGCGCTTCTCTATGCGCCCTTGAAGGAGGCCTTTATGGCCAACTGGGCCTTCAACCTCCTTATCCTTGGGGCTCTTGGAGTGGGCATTGGAATAAACGCCCATCAGGTTATTCGATTGGAACCGGAGATCAGATGGATGCAGATCTTTCGCACCGGCCAGGTGGGTCTCTCGGTGGCTGAGGAAAGTCCGGTGCTGCTCAGGCCTCTTACAAAACACCTCTCCGGCATTCATCGGGATCGTTTCAGGCTGTCGGCCCTCTCCCTGAGGACGGTCCTTGAGGGCATTCGTGCACACCTGGACGAATCCCGGGAGATCTCACGGTACATGATCGGGCTGCTGATATTCCTGGGTCTGCTCGGAACCTTCTGGGGGCTTTTGGGAACCATCTCCGCTGTGGGAAAAGTGATCGGCGGATTAGAGGTGGGCAGCAGAGATTTTGCCATGATATTCCAAAACCTCAAGGGGGGCCTTCTGGAACCGCTCAGAGGAATGGGAACCGCCTTTAGCTCTTCGCTGTTCGGACTTGGCGGCTCCCTGGTGTTGGGATTTCTCGATATTCAGGCGAGCCATGCGCAGAATCGTTTTTTCAATGAAATGGAGGAGTGGTTATCCGGGGTGACCCAGTTGATCGATAAGGGAGAAGGCCCGGAACTGGAGCTCGGAGAACAAGACCCCGGTCTGGGAAGCATCAAAAATCATCTTGCGGTCCTGATTCAAGAGCTCCGGCAGAACCAGCGTGCCATTGAGCGCCTGATTGAAGGGCGGAATAAAGAAAACCAGAGCAATATCGAGAAAAGGAAAGAGGAGTAAAAGGCAAGGCTCATGATATCCAGGCAAAGGCGCATAGGGGGTTCTGTGAGTGTGTGGCCGGGGTATGTGGATGCCCTTTCAGCGCTCCTCATGGTGGTTATTTTTGTTATTCTCATCTTTACCATATCCCAATTTTTGTTAAATGAGATCCTCTCCGGCCAGGAAAGCGAGCTGGCTTCCCTTCATCGCCGCGTGAAGGAACTGGTCACCCTGCTGGGGCTGGAGAAAGAACGCAGTGACGTGTTGCAGTCCGATATTAAGGAGCTCTCCGGCTCTATCAGCAGTCTCACCCAGGAGAAAGAGGCCCTTCAGTTTCAGGTGGCAGAACGCAAAGAGAAATCCTTGATGGACACTGCCGAGATAAAAAGGCAGTTCCTGCTTATCGCGAGCTTGCAGGAGGATATCGATGCCTTGAGTCGATTGCGGTCCCGGCTGGAACAGCGCGTCGGTGAACTTGCGGGTACTCTGAAAGAGAAAGGAACGGAAATCGGGGTGCTCCGGGACCGGTCCAAAGCGCTCGAGACCATGCTGGCGAGCGAAAGGGAACGGACCCTGTTGGCCCAAAGGGAAATAGAACAACGGGAGATTCGCATTCAGGCCTTGTCCGCACTCACGCAGGCTCAGGATCAGGCACTCAAGGAAGAGCGGCGGCTTACGGCGGATGCACGGGCGGAAGTCACCCTGTTGAACCGGCAGATAGAAAATTTACGGCACCAGCTGGAGGAAATAGGCCGCGCCCTCAAGGTGGCTGAGGCGGAAAAATCGGCACAGAAGACAAAGCTGGAGGAACTTGGGAAACGGCTGAACATCGTACTGGCCCGGGAGGTCAATCGGCTGGAGCGATACCGCTCGGAGTTCTTCGGACGGCTGCGAGAGGTGATCGGTGAAAATCCATATGTACGGGTCGAGGGGGATCGTTTTGTGCTCCAGGCGGAATTGCTCTTTGACACCGCGTCTGCAGACCTTGGAGAAAAGGGCAAAGGTCAACTCCTTCAACTGGCGGAAAGCCTTCACGTATTAACCAAAAAAATTCCCCAAGATATCGACTGGATCCTCCGCATTGACGGCCATACGGATCGCATCCCCATCAATAATGAGCGGTTCGCTTCCAACTGGGAGCTTTCCACTGCAAGAGCGTTATCCGTGGTCAAGTTTCTTGCTGATCAGGGAATTCCGGAAAACCGCATGGCCGCCGCGGGTTTCAGTAAGTTTCACCCCATCGATCCATCGAATACGCCCGAGGCCTTTCGCAAGAATCGACGCATTGAAATCAAACTCACCTCCCGATGATGCATTTTAGATTATTCGGTTATGTGCCTCCTTTGCTTTTGGCTGGAGAAAATGGGGAAAGGCCTTCATATCGTGGTATTGCGTAATAGATATAAGAAAATTTCCATTTGGATGGGGATTGTATCGATACTCTTATCCGTTGCTTGTGTATCTGTTTATTGGGGGCGGAATTCCGGTTCCAGTTTTGCTGCAGATGGGGGAACGTTTTCGAACCAACTCACTCGTGAAAGGGATGAGGCCGTTATGAGGGGGCTCGGGTGGTTGGAAAGTTATTTTGAAGATGACAACAACTTTATACCGGTAGGGCTGGACGCCGTAACCATTTTTCTGGAGGCCTCCATAACCTCCCGAGATGTGTTCATGCGCGATAAAGCAAGGCGGGCTGCTACCGCTTTGGCACGCCGGCTGGAGCAGCATTATGTCAGTGAGGCGGGTTCCCTGGAGAAAGCGGATTTAATCGACATCATTGATTTCCTGGCTGAGGCAAAATACCTGGGAATTGAGCCAACACGGCTTCTTGCAATAGCCGACAGAATGTTTTCAGAATCAAAGAATGATGAAGATATCTATGGTGTTCCCACGGGCAATCTCAGTGGAGCTTCAGAGGACACTATTTATGAGATTCTCATGGGTGCATACAGTCTTGAAAAAGCGAATGCTGTATATGGTGACCGATTCAAGGTAGCCTTTCGACTCAAGGATATTTTGCTGTTTCTCAAATCCAAGTCCCTTACCCCCTATGGTGAGTATGGGGATACAGGCAATCAACTGGCTCAGGACCATGCCTACCTCGCAACACATATGGCCTATGTATTAAATAATTACGGTCGCCTCAGGCTGAGTGAGATGGATGCGCCGTTCCTTTTCAGATATTTGCGCGACAATTATGATGTGGTTCTGGCCCTCGAGGACATCGAACTTGTCGGGGAATTTATCGATGTGTTCAGAAGTATGGGCTTCAACAGTGCGACCGATGCCATGGTCAGGTCCGGTACCCGATTCTTACTGCAGGCCCAAAATGAAGACGGCAGTTGGGGCAGATGGTGGGAGGAGGAAGACCCCTACGACGCTGTCCACTACACCTGGTGCGCCATGGCAGGCCTTCGGGATCGAACCTTTCTTCAAGATACGCACTATTCCAGGCGGGTTCAAAGGATTCTGGAACAGGTTCATTTTGGAATTGGGGTCGGACCACGGGGAATGCTTGGTAATTAAGGATAAATGCCAAAAATAGTCCCCTTATTTGGGCTTAAAATAATGTTTTTGACACCAAAAATGGCGGTTTAAGAAAAATGCAACCACTGGAATGGTACTAACTTGCCTTTTTCTTAAATGCATCTTTTCGACAGTAAAAAGGGCATTCTAAGGCCGAAAAGCGGCCTTGTTTTTGAGCTCACGCCTTAGTTGCCGGTGTTCTACCTCGGTCCGACCCCAGTTTAGCAAGGCGAAGCTACGCTAGGCCTTGAGCCAGGTCTTGACCTCGTCCTTTTCAGGGATTTTGCCCACTATTTTGACTTCACCATCCACCACCACTGCGGGAGTGCCAAAGACCCCGTAGCCGGCGATCTCCATGGCGCCTGTGACTTTTTCTATCCGGACATTCACCCCCACTTCTGTAGCGGCTTCCTTCACGATCCTCTCTGTCTCCTCGCACCTGGGGCATCCTGGCCCCAGCACCTTGATTTCCATAAGCCTTACTTCTCCTTCATTTTATTTGCCAGCCATTCCCTGATCCTTAATTTTGGGGGCACCCTTCCCACGCACATGACCTTACCGTTGATGAGGAGTGCGGGTGTCCCCATGACCCCATACTTACCGATTTCCTGGATATCCCTGACATGTTCCAGATCGGCCGGGAGATCCAGTTCCGACAATACTTCCATGACGTTTTGTTCCAGTTGATCGCACTGGGTGCAGCCTTGCCCCAGCACCCGGATAACCAGAAGGTCTGAAAAACCATCGTCCAGGGCCTGGCCCAGATGCTTTTTGAATGCTCTCAAAAAAGCCTGTCCATAGGATTCACGGGCTCCCGGGGGGATGTAGTTTCTCTTGGAAAGAAGCGCCAGCAGGGTTTCCGTGATTTCTTTATCAGATGCGTGGACATGGGTCGCGGCCATCTCGTCCATGGCCTCTTCAAGGCCCATGATTCCCACGGCGTGGTTCCCTATTCTCAGCTGAGTTACATCTCTATCCGACATCACCCCTCTGCTTTTGTTAAGGCCATGATTCAGCCCATAAGCCAGCCATAGAACATGCCTGCTGCGGTTGAGAGCAGAACCACTATGGTACAAAAGGCGGCTGTTTTCCGGACCCCCATCACACTGCCTATCACCAGCATGTTGGGGAGGGACAGGGCCGGCCCGGCCAGGAGCAGGGCCAGTGCAGGACCCTTTCCCATCCCGGCCCCTATCAATCCCTGGAGGATTGGGACTTCGGTAAGGGTGGCCAGATACATAAGGGCGCCGCACACTGCAGCAAAGAGATTCGCCCACAGAGAGTTGCCCCCCACCAGACCTTGAATGTATTGTTCAGGGATCAACCCGGAATGACCTGGCCGACCCAGCATGAAGCCCGCGACAAGGACCCCTGCAGCCAACAGGGGAAAAATCTGTTTCATAAAACCCCAGGTGGAGTAGACCCAGTCGGCCAGCTCCCCTCTGGTGAACCAGGATTTCAACATCAGACCGAGCAAGATGAGGAGTATTCCGGTGATGAACCATTTGAGATGAAAGAGCAAGCTCCACAATCCGGAAGAACTCCCGGGGGTATGGGAAAAGGCAGCAAAGATCAGGATTAACACCATGGTCCCCATATAGAGGGCTTCCTGGGTGAGAGATCGACCCTTGTCTTCCTCTTCGGGCAGGTAGACTGGGCCGGCATTTCTGGCGGCATCTTCTTTTCGGAAAATAAATGCCATGAGCAGTCCGGTAATGATGGCAAAGAGGATGGCGCCAACGGCCCTGGCCAGACCGAGTTGCCAGCCCAAAATACGGGCGGTGAAAACAATAGCCAGAATGTTTATGGCCGGCCCTGAATAGAGAAAGGCCGTGGCCGGGCCAAGACCAGCCCCTCGTGAGTAAATGCCGGCGAAAAGGGGAAGCACCGTACAGGAGCAGACGGCCAACACCGCGCCTGATACGGAGGCCACGGAGTAGGAAAGGAGTTTGTTGGCTGTGGCGCCGAAATACTTCAAGACCGAGGCCTGGGAAACGAACACAGAAACTGCCCCCGCGATAAAGAAGGCGGGCACAAGACACAACAGCACATGCTCTCTGGCGTAATCCTGGAGCATCATGAAGGCCTCGAGTCCTGATTGCCGTATGATGGGGCTTCCCCAGGGAACCAAATAGCAGGCCCCAAAGATGCCGATGATAATGAGGAATTTATAACGTTCTTTCATGGTGAATATTTGATAAAAGACCCTGTTGGAATCCTTGCGATCTTCCAGAATCCCCGCATTTTTCAGGACCGAGAGATGCTTTGAGACCGTTGACTGATCCGCTCCAATCAATTGTGTCAGGTCCAAGACACACATGTCCTTGTCCTTGAGTGCATCAATAATCATGAGGCGGCTCTCATGGGCCAGGGCCTTGGCCACCTGGGCCTTCATTTTGTATATTTGGGATTCCATGGTTTTTTTAGTAGTTTGCTATATGGCAATATAGCCATGTAGCAAACTACTGTCAAGGTAAATTTTACTTGACAGGTGCCCCAAGTTTATTATATTTGATCATATGTTCATATATTTAAGGAAAGGGCGTGTACCCCATGAAAGGCAACCCCATGGAAGAAGAAGGGTGTTCTGTTCGGATTGTTCATCTGGACCGGGTCATGCAGGCAAGGGAGGAGTCCATACCGGAGGCAGAGGTCGGCCGTTTGGCCCTGGTTTACAAGATACTGGGTGATCCCACACGGTTGAAGATCGCACTGGCCCTCATGAACGGTGAAATGTGCGTTTGCGACCTTGCCGCGCACCTGAGTTTGAGTGAGTCTGCGGTCTCCCACCAGATCAGGCGTATGAGGGATCTGGCCCTGGTAAAAAGCCGCAGAGACGGCCAGGTGCTCTACTACTCCCTGGATGATCACCATGTGGAAGATCTGATTGCCATGGGCCTGGAACACGTGCGTGAGTGAATCTCCCCGTGGCGGGCCACGAGAAAATTCACCCCCACCCTTTCCCCGCCGAAGGGCGGGGATCACCAACAGAGCGGGGTTCTGAGGAGAGGTTTTTAGACATGGAATCTATTTTTTTTGAAATCCTCCGTGCATCCTGGCAACTGCTTCAGCAGGCCTCGGTGTACATGCTGTTCGGTATCCTGTTTGCCGGGTTATTAAAGGTCTTTCTCAGTCCGGATACGGTCGCACGTCACTTGGGGCGAGGGCGGTTTTCCTCGGTCTTCAAGGCCGGTCTCCTGGGCGTACCCGTTCCCCTGTGTTCCTGTGGGGTATTGCCGGCGGGTGCTTCCCTTAAAAAACAGGGGGCCAATACCGGTGCGACCACCGCATTCCTCATCTCTACACCGGAATCAGGCGTGGATTCCATTGCCATCACCTATGCGCTGATGGACCCGGTCATGACCATCGCCCGGCCCATTTCGGCCTTTGGGACCGCGGCCGTGGCCGGCATCGCCGAGAATCTTCTGGCTAAGGATGGTGGGGAAGGGGAGGGGACACCCGATCTGCACTGTCCCATTGACAACTGTTGTGACGGTATTGACTGTGCACCCGAAGTGCATCGGGCCCATCATTCCTTTTGGGAAAAAATGAAGGCGGGACTCTTCTATTCTGTCAAGGATCTGTGGGGGGATATTGCACCCTGGTTTTTTGTCGGCATTCTTCTGGCCGGAGTGATCACCGCCCTCATCCCTCCAGACCTTCTCAGTCGGCATCTGGGCGGGGGGATTCTGACAATGCTCATCATGCTCGCCGTGGGCATACCCCTGTATATCTGCGCAACAGCCTCCACACCCATTGCCGCGGCCCTCATACTGCAGGGAGTCAGTCCCGGCGCGGCCCTTGTTTTTCTGCTCGCAGGCCCCGCCACAAATATCACCTCCCTGACCGTACTTCTCGGGGTCCTGGGAAAGAGGGCGACCATTATCTACGTTGCCTCCATTGCCGTGATGTCCGTGCTCTTTGGATTGGCCCTGGACCAGGTATATGGCTTTCTGGGGATTTCCGCCCAGTCCGTGGTCGGACAGGCAGCCGAAGTGGTGCCTGAGGGCGTGCAGTTGGCCGGGGCCCTGTTCCTGGTGGTAATGTCCATCGGGCCCCTTTGGAGTGCACTGCGGGCCCGTTTGGCCCCGGCACATACGGGAGAACAAGCCTGCGGCTGCGACACGGAATCTCCATGCGCCTCGGAAGCCTTAACAATCAAGGGCAGCTCCTGTTGCGGGGACAACACCTTTGAAAAGATATAGTGATTACAACGGATATCTGAGGGAGATTTTTGGTGAACGGGTCCAGAAGATCCCCCTGGATGCAGGGCTGGGGTGTCCCAACCGGGATGGGACTTTAGGGGAGGACGGCTGCATCTATTGTGACCCAAGGGGTTCGGGCACAGGGGCCATGATGGATCATGGCCTTTCCATTGATGAACAGATCGCAAAAGGTCGCCGATTCGCGGAAACCCGTTATGGCGCCAAAAAATACATCGCCTATTTCCAGTCCTTCACCAATACCTATGGTCCCCTATCCGTGCTTAAAGCGCTCTACGATCAGTCCCTGGAACATTCCGGGGTGGTGGGGTTATCTGTTGCCACAAGGCCGGACTGCGTGAACAGGCCGGTGATGGAACTACTGGCATCCTACCAGAAAAGCCATCTGGTGTGGCTGGAGTACGGCCTGCAGTCCGCTCATAATCCCACACTCACCCGTATCCATCGTGGTCACGATGTGGCCTGTTTTGAAGACGGTGTCCAAATGGCCCATGAATATGGATTGAAGGTCTGTGCCCACGCTATCCTGGGTCTTCCGGGTGAGACACGGGAAATGATGCTGGAAACCGCCCGCTTCCTGGGAAGGCTGTCTGTCGAAGGGGTAAAGATACACCTCCTCTATGTCGTGAAAGACACCCCTTTGGCAGACCTTTATAAAAAGGGGGAGATTTCTTGTCTTGAGAGAGACACCTACGCGGATCTTGTTGTTGATTTCCTGGAGCTTCTTCCTCCTGCCATGGTCATCCAGAGGCTTACCGGGGATCCTCCGGCGTCCAGACTTCTGGCGCCCCTGTGGGCCAGGGAAAAATCAAAAAACATCGATCTTATCAGAAAGAGACTCGAGGAAAGAAACTCGTGGCAGGGAAAAAAATACTAGGCTTGGGGTTCTCCCATCCTTTTTTTGAAATATTCATCCAGGGCTATTTCATATTCCCTTGAACCGGGGGTAAGCTTCTTGCTCTTGGAGAGTTGCTGGAGGATCTCCTCTTCAGCCTTGTCAAACTTCATGTTAATGCGGGAAATAATATCATTGATGACCCGGTAGATATCTTCATCGGTTCCATAGACATCAATGACGGATGGGTCATTGATGACCACTTCCAGGATATACTGGGTAATATAGAGGGAGATGGGGTTGGGGCGAGGCACAATATCTCGGATAGGGGCTATGAAATATTTGAGATCAAATTCATTGACCTTTAGAATTTTTCTCAAACCCTTCAAAAGGGCATCGGACGCGCCTGCGGGATTATCCGTTTCAATAATCTTTTCCATGATCAGGGCTTGAGAGAGTTGGGTATGGATTTCAGGGAGCTTGAACCGAAAAAATCTGTCCCTCTGAAATGCCTCTTGCCTTTCCTGTCGATCCAGTGCCCTGATAATCTTGTCTTGCTCTTTGCTGCTGCCGAATCTCTTCATTATTCAGTCACACCGCCACCCATTTTTGAAACAGCGGTGGCATGCCTTTCGTTTTAGTCCTTTGCTTTCTTGCTTTTGCCCGGGGCACTGCTCTTCTCAGGTTTTTTGGAGGCTTCCTTTTTCCCCGGGGGGGACTCTTTTTTCTCCGAGGGGGACTCTTTTTTCTCTTGAGGTGCTCCTGTGCGGTCGGAGGCATAGTCTGTCACATACCATCCGCTTCCCTTCAGGTGAAAGGTGCTTTGTGATATGAGCTTCTTCATCTTGCCTTTACACTTTTCACATTTGGTCAGTGGCTTGTCGGAAAATTTTTGCCACACCTCGGTTTGATTTCCGCACTTGGTACACTCGAACTCATAAATCGGCATTTCCTTACTCCTTGAAAAGAGATCATTCCTATGAAAGGGCCAGATCACAGATCCTGTGACCCTGGTACGCATCGAGAATGTAATCCATGTCCGGTAGATCCACATTCTTCAGGATATCGTAGGTTGTTGAATGTACGATGCCCTCTTCTCGATCCCTGCCCTCGCCGATGATCTCGAACCTCTCTGAAAAATTACAGAACCGCACAATATGAACCAATTCATGGGTAAAGACATATATGAGGAGAGGCAGAAGCTGAAGCTTATTGTCTCTCTTCAAGGCCTTCAATATCTGATGGTCCTGCAAGCAGATGAAATAAAAATCCCGCAACCTGGCTTTGGGAGGATCGGTAAGGGTTGAACCGGTGTATTTGTGCAATAACGCAAAGGCAGGTGCAACCAGTTCCTCTTCTGTCAACTGGCACTGGGTCTTTACGTCGTACCGGTGTCTTTTCCACTGAACCAGGGAATATTTATAAAAATCCCCGGTCCTATCCTCTGCGATCTCCAGGGCTTGGCTGACCGTCTTCAGAGTCTCTATTTCAAAGGGCCAATAGGTCATTTTCCAACGGGTCTATTGGGATCAAACTACCGGAATATAAGCCCCTTTGAGAAAAAGTCAATGGGCATCCAGTGTGAGTGGTGGCGGTGACTGGATTTGAACCAGTGACCCTACGGATATGAGCCGTATGCTCTGACCACCTGAGCTACACCGCCAGCGGACACATAGATGATAAAAAAACAGCCTTTTGTCAATCAAATAATTGCACATTTGAAGACCTGTCCATGGATTATCTTATTTCAACACCCGGGGATCGGTGGAAATGGCTGTGCCGGGAGTCCCAAAAATACCCTTTTGCGCCTCTATCACCAAAAACCCGGTCCCCATTTCCTGCCCTGAAACGGCCTCATGTGCAAAAAAATACACTCCCCATGGTTAATAATTTATACATATATAAATATAACAGGAAATTAATTATAAAAATATATTGCAATTATTATATAATTAGCATATAATAAGATGGCATTTAACTTGCACAGTAGAGCAAGTTGGAATCTGGGGTGTTCGTTACATACGGGAGATTTCCCAAAAAAATATTAGGGGAAAGAGAAAAGAGTTCAAAGTAACGGCACATCCGGATGACCTATCCCCGGTTTTACAAAACCGGGGATTTTTTTTGCATACCGGGTTTTGCACCCCTCACTGTGTGCTGCAGCGCCCCTTCAGAAGATAAGTATCATTTTTCGTTTTCAAAGGATCATTACTGAATACAGATATCCCATTGATGTGCAGTAACCACCTTGATATATTGGCGCCGGCCCGACGAACAGGAATCGCCTATGAGGAGTGTGCGCTATGAGAGAAGAAGAAAAAAAAACGGATTTGAAGGGGATCATCACCTCCAGACAGTGCCCTGAGTGCGGGCATCATGAAGTGGGCTTTATCACAGAGGATGGTATTTTTCATCCTTTGAGGCCCGGGACCATGATCCAGACACTCCGCCCCTTGGATACCCGTGATATCGTGGGTAATGGGCGTCATAATGTTGAGATCACACAAAGACCTATTCCCGAAGGCCGACCTCATGTGCCCTGGGTTCCTGATCCCCTTTGGGGACACCGAAACCTGCGCGTGAAATTTGGTGTCCTGCTGGAAGGGTTAGAACCGATTACCCAGGAGAGATACCGGCGAGGCTATATGGAAAAACTCGAACACTTGATTTCTGAAGAACTGGAGACGCCCATTCCGGTCATTTTGGATCGTGTATTCAGCGCCCCTCACCTTGCCTCTGGTGAACCGGCGGAGATCGCGGAAAGGCTTTGGGAGGATGTGGAGGAGATAAGGAAGCCGGTGCGGCAAGTGGGCGCATGGTTGGAAAAACGGGATGAAGATAGTTTGAGAAAGATGATTCATCCCTTACAGGCCGGGGCGTTGGAGCAGGGGAGTGTTGACCGGGATCTTCTTCAAAAGGAACTGGAGGCCCTTTCACTGGAAGATTTTCTGGAGATGTTGTAGGAGATCTCTGGGACAGGATCCCTGGCAAAGAGCATAAAAAAGGGCGGGTGCATCACACCCGCCCTTTTCAATGAAATGTTTTGAATGATTACATGACCTTTTTGACCTCTTCGGTCAATGCAGGGACAACCGAGAAGAGATCATCCACTACCCCATAATCGGCCTTTTGAAAAATGGGGGCATCCGGGTCCTTGTTGATCGCCACGATGACCTTGGATGTGCTCATTCCTGCCAGGTGTTGGATCGCCCCTGAAATACCGCAGGCGATATAGAGATTCGGGGAGACCACCTTGCCCGTCTGCCCGACCTGGTCGGAATGGGGTCGCCACCCGGCATCCACCGCCGATCGTGAAGCGCCCACACTGGCCCCAATGGCATCGGCCAAATCCTCAAGGATCTGGTAGTGTTCAGGGCCCTTCATGCCGCGTCCGCCCGAGACGATTTTGTCCGCTTCCGTGAGATCCACTTTGCCGCCCTCGTCTCTGAGCACCTCTGCGACCTTTGTTTTCAACTCCCCGGCATCAAGCGTCACGGGAGCATCAACAATCTCTCCCGCCTTTGACGTATCCGGTTCGTTCATGGCCATGACATTGGGCCTCGCCGTGGCCATGTGGGGCCTGTTTTCCCCAAAGGTGACCTTGGCATAGGCCTTTCCTGCATAGACAGGCCTTTCGGCCACCAGGTTTCCGTCTTCAATGGAAAGCACCGTGCAATCCTGGGCCATCCCCACTCCCAGTCGCGCAGCAAGCCGGGCAGCCAGATCCTTTCCCTGTACCGATGCGCCCAAGAGCAACAGGGCGGGGTCATTGGCTTTTACCAAATCGGCGATGACTGCAACATAGGCATCCGTAGTATAGGTCTCAAGTTGTGGATCGTCCGCAACCAGAACCTTGTCAGCCCCATAGTGGGCCAATGTGGAGGCCTTGTCCTTCACATTGGAACCGAGTAACAGGGCGGTGACCTCCTGACCCATGGCATCCGCTATGCGTCTCCCTTCGCTCACGACCTCGTAGGAGACCTTTCGAATCTCGCCATCTCTTTGCTCTGCAATTGTCATTACTCCTTGTGCCATTGTCAATCTCCTATTCTTAAATAACCTTGGCCTCTTCGTGAAGCAGCCTGGCCAACTCAACGGCCTTCGCCTCCGGGGTTTCCCCTTCAACCATCTTTCCTGCTTCCCTTTGGGGCGGAGGTATGAGTTCCTGAATCTTCAGGTTTTGTGCCCCTTCACCGAACTCAGAGGCATCCAGCCCGAGGTCTGCGAGTGTTTTTTCTTCTAAAGGCTTTTTCTTGGCCTTCATGATACCTGGAAGGGAGGCATATCTCGGTTCGTTGAGGCCCTTCTGTGCTGTGATCAGGGCCGGAAGAGAGGTTTCAATCACCAGGGTCTGCCCTTCAATGGGCCTGTGTGCTTTCAGGGACTGCCCATCCTCCGCGACCTCCACCTTGACTGCCAGACAAATCTGTGGAACACCCAGGAATTCAGCCAGGGCGGCCCCCACCAGACCGTTGTCACTATCCACTCCCCGCTGGCCGGCAAAGACGAGGTCACAGGGGAGCTCTTTGATAGCCGCCGCCAGGGCCTTGGCCGTGGCCAGGGTATCGCTTCCCTCGAGGACTGGGTCATTGATCAATACACCCTTATCCGCTCCCATGGCCAATGCCGTCCGGATAGATTCCGTCACCCTTTGGGGACCCAGCCCCACAACGGTGACCTCCCCCCCAAATTTTTCTTTGAGACGCAATGCCTCTTCAACACCGTACTCATCATAGGGATTCATTACCCACTTGATGTCGTCCTCTATGATGGACTTGGCATCAGGTGCTATCTTGATTTGGCTCTCCGTGTCAGGAACCTGTTTTAAACAAACGATAATGTTCACTTTTACCTCCTTTCATCAAACTATTTCCCACTCAAAACCGCCTTTTTAAGCGGCGAGGGGGTGTAATTCATGAATCCATTTAAGAAGTAACCACTAATTTGTTCCGCGGCGGTCTCAATATCATACTTTTTGCGGCTTGACAATACCCAGAATCTGGACATCTCATCCAGGGCGCCGAAAAATGCCCTCTTGGCGATATCGGGAATGATCGCTTTGTTGAATACTCCCCCTTTTTGTCCCTCCTCTATGATGTCAGCGATGAGATTGAGATACTCCATGAATCGTTCATTCTTGTACTCTTTCATGAATTTGGTACTCTGCCGCAATTCCACCTGGATGATTTCCGCGACATTCTTATTGGACTCGATCAGCTTCAGATGGGTGAGAGCGAATCTCTCAATTTTTTTGGCTGCATTGTCTTCTTTGGAGAGTTGTTGTCGCATGTTTTCAAGGACCAGCAGCATCTGTTCTTCAAAAAGGGAAATGAGGATATCATCCTTATTCTCAAAGTAGAGGTAAATGGTCCCGTCCGCCACCTGGGCCTCCTTAGCGATGTCGGAGACCTTGGCCTTGAAAAAACCTTTTTTGGCAAAAATCTTGGTAGCGGCCCTGATGATCCTGTGATATTTCTCGTTGTGTTTGTTCTTCTTTGCAGGCGCCATGGTCAGAAATCAGTCCCTTCTGGATGGAAATTATTTATGAATGACTATTCATTCACTAGCATGGACGCAGAGAGGGTGTCAAGACATTTGGCCCAACCCGAATGACTATTCATTCACTAGCATGGACGCAGAGAGGGTGTCAAGACATTTGGCCCAACCCGGTGGAGACATGGAACAATGGGCCCCCGGGCCAGGGCGCTTTTTACCTTGACATAATGGAATTTCTGGATTTTAAGAGGAGCGTCTCCGGGTTAATAATGTTATTGATAAATAGCCATGGATGCAGTATACATTTATGAAATAAGCCATAGCTGATTTATCTTGGCAAGAGATGGCATATTTTCTTTTCTATTTCTTCCT
>JAFDIX010000583.1 GCA_019307805.1 Deltaproteobacteria bacterium
ATCGGCTCAAAGTCGGGCTGCATCTCGCGACCCGCCACCTGTACATAGATGCCTAACGGCAGGCGGTCACCCTTCTTTATGTCTCCCACATCCGGACCTATGACCTCTACCTTGCCATCGTCTATCTCATTCATCTCGGCCATCTTGCAGAGTTCTGTACACTGGCTCTTGCCGCCGCCCATCTCAAGGTAAAGATCGTCCTTACGTACCCGCTCACCCTCAAAGGCCGGGCCATAGGCAAGGGGTATACCGATCTCGGTGATGGTCACCTTGAGACCCCTCACCTCGATGGATTTCTGGGTGATTTCATCATGCGGCACATTGGCCACAATATGCTCATAGGTACAGATACCGGTGGGCAATATCTCGGGAATATCCGTATCTGCAATGGTCGGGAAACCCCAGTTAATGGCGCCTGCCGCATTTGCCGCCCATTCGGCATTCACATCACCTAAGGCAACCACAAAGGCAAAAATGCGGTCCTTCTGATAGGCCAACATCTTCTTGTAATCACCTGCCTGGATGCCGCCAAAAGACATGCCCGCGCGATTTGCAAATCCAACGGCAAACACGGCTGCCGAGATATCAGGGCCAAAGGGTACCAACCGGGTATTCCACCCGATCTGCACACCTTCCTGGACCAACTGCTCGGCAAATGTGGTGCCATTCTGGTTTGCGGCCATAAATACATATATGCTTTTTAGCTGGTACTCTTCAGCGATCTTTTTGGCCGTTGCCGAATCCGGGGCCGCTCCAACAATGGCCGCAAATCCGGGGGCCGAACCATCCACAAACTCCACTCCTCGTTTTCTCATGATTGCGTCATCGGCCGCGCCCAACCAGATCTTTCCGTTTTCCACGTCCGGGTCTTCCACCTCGGGCTGGTAGAAATCGGGCTCTTCCACGTACCGGATGGCCTCCATGATCTCCTCGGCGAAAATCGCTCCCATGCCTGCATCTAATATGGGACCGAGATACGGGAGATTACAGTCGTTCTTGATATGAGGCGGTAAGAGTGCCCGTGAGAAATCCATAACCTGTTTAGCAGAATCCAGGTCCTTTACCTTGATGCCGGTCAGCGAATATATGACCGGCAAAAAATAAGCCGTATTGGGAAACTCCAGTTTCTGTGCTCCTCCATATTTCTCCAGGGCCTCCGTATATTTTCCTTCTGCCTTGGACACGATATTATAGGCACCCTGAATTACTGCAAATGCTACCATCTTTGACATAATCTGTTTCCTCCCTTCTCAAGAGGTATTATGGTGATTATCAAAAGGCGATGCCGCGTTTAATAAAATTACGTTAAGCGATTTTATGCCGCTTCCAGTTCGCGGCGGTCGGCCATATCCACGAGGACCCTCTCGCGGGCCTTGTCAATGCCAAGGGCCTTACGCTTCTTATCAATGTGAGCGATCATCTTATGGGCATGCTTGATATGATCTTCTTCCATATCCCACATTCCTCCATAAATTCCTTCCAGTTCGGCGATCCAGTAATTGGGAGGCTTCCTCCAAAAACCGTATAAACGCCGCTCGTCACAAAATAGTGTCCAATACTAATAGCCTTTTCGCTCATCCACTCAGGCGCTGAACCGGCTGCAGGAAGTTCACTAATATCATTTCCCAGGCCCCCGGCCTTGACTACCGCATTAGCGGCTAAGAGGATCCGGCTGTTGTCCACACACGAGCCCATATGCAGCACAGGCGGAATGCCCACGGTCTCGCAGACCTCGGCCAGGCCGGGCCCTGCATAGACTTTTGCACATTCAGGGGTAAGAAGCCCTGCCTTGCCGCAGGCAATGGCCGTACAACCGGTGGTAAGAACTATGACATCATGCTTTATCAATTCTTTGCAGATCGTGATGTGCCCCTCATCCAGAGAGGTTCGTGCATTGTTTCACCCAACCACGCCGGCAATACCACGTATCCGGCCATTTATGATATTATCATTAAGGGTATAATATGATCCCCGGAAGGTCCCGCCCAAGTGGTACTCTATCGCTTCATAGCTAAAACCTGCGATCAATTCCTGCTTGACATCCGGGATTATTACCTCTTTTTCCCTTTTTGGGAAATTTTCAATCCCGGTCCTGACAATCTTTTTTGCATCCTCAAATGCAGTATGCTCATCAAATTCTATGTGGATCGTGTCTCCAGATTCGATCCTTGCCTTCGGGTTAGTCGTGATAATCTTGGTGTGGAAACACTGGGCAACGTTTGCTATGTTCTCCATTATACACTGTACATCCACAACCATGGCATCCACCGCGCCGGTAACAATGGCCAATTCCTGCTGCAAAAAGTCGCCACACAACGGAACTCCGTGTCGCATTAAAAGCTCATTGGCCGTACAGCAGATACCGCTCAACTGAATACCTTTAGCCCCTTTCTCTTTGGCCAACTCTATCATCTCAGGTAACTCCGCTGCCTCAACAATCATCTCACTCAAAAGCGGCTCATGCCCGTGTATAACAATATTTACATGGTCTTCCTTTAATACTCCAAGGTTTGCAGTGCTTTTTAGCGGATGTGGGCAACCAAAAAGTACATCCTGCAAGTCAGTAGCTATCATTGATCCGCCCCAGCCATCTGCAATGGCAGCCCGGCTGAATTGCTGCGTAAGGTTTTCGTAATGCTGGTCCACACCAATATGTGTTCGGTGCATGATCTCTACGATTTCCCGGTCAATACCCCTGGGAAGTACACCTAATTTTTTCCAGAGCTCATAACGGGCCTTCGGTGCCCTTTTGACCGTGCAGACCACGCCGGTTTGCTGGCCCCACTGGGCTAAGGCATTCTCTCCCACTTCCACTGCAATCTCGTCAATATCCCGGTCAAGAATCTCACCATTTTCTCCCTCTACCGTAATATCCACACCATAATCGGGAGCAATTTCGAGCAGCTTGACAGTATCTTTGATGTGATAGTCCTCCGTTTCCTTGCGCGCGGCCGCCAAAAACGTCTCTGCCACGCCCCTTCCATGATCTGAGTGGGCCGCTGCACCGGCCGCCACCATCCTGGAAAAGTTTCTTGCTGCAATGGTATGGGCCGTTGCCCCGCACAGGCCTTTGCGGGTATCCTCTCCCTCTATGCCGGCTTTTGGCAATGGCAGCCTGCATGGCCCCTGTGCGCAATTCTTACAGCAGGTTCCCTGTTCGCCTATGTTACAGGCTTTCATGGTCTGGGCCCGATCAAAGATGGTCTCAACCCCCAACTCCCTGGATCTTGTGATCATCTCCTGGCTTGCCACATCAATGGCCAGATCTTCCGGCCTTGGCGGCTGTTTTACCTTTTTTACAACTACCTTTTTGACTTCTTCCGTAGCCATTATAAGGTTCCTCCTCTTTATCGAAGTTGTGTTTTCTTAAACACGTTTGTGTGTTCGGTTCACGTTCATCATCAGCTTTTCCACCTGGTTAAGCTGCTTCTCTGCCGGTGTTACGGGTCTCTTTTTACCCTTTCGGGCCTTTGGTTTAGCTTCTTGCTTTGTCATTTCGAGACTCCTCCGATTTTCTTTTGTTGAATCCCATTTATACACGCTTGTGTATACGATCAAGATTTTGCATTAATTTCTCCACCTGGCTTAGCTGCTCCTTGGCCGCTGTCTTGGGAATCTCTTCTGCTTCAGCGGCCCGCATCTCGGCCTCGTGTTTTTCCCGCTCTAAGGCCCTCTGATATCTCAAAGCCTGTATGCTTTCGGTTTCCTTGGCTTTTTGTTCTACTTTGGCCTTGACATCTGCTTCCGCCCTGGCCTTGGCATCTTCCTCTGCTTTAGCCTTTGCCTCTTTCTCTTCCCTGGCTTTGGCATCCGCTTCAGCCCTGGCCTTGGCATCTTCCTCTGCTTTAGCCTTTGCCTCTTCCTCTTCCTTGGCCTTGGCATCCGCTTCAGCCTTGGCTGTTACATCTGCTTCGTCCTCTGCCTTGGACTTTACTTCAACGACCTTCTCTTCCTTCTCTGGCGGAGGAGCATGCTTTTCCTCTTTCTTCTCCGGCTTTGGAGCAGCCTCTTTTTTCTCAGGTTTGGCCGCCTTTGGTTTCGGAGCGGCTTCCGGTTCTCCAAAGTCTAAATTCGGCTCAGGTGAAAGGGAAACGAGATCGGCCTCCTGGGCCTCCAAACGCTTTGATATCTCCTGTACATCACTGGCCATTCCGCCGTTTATCATCAGGTCAATAAAAGCACGTGTCATGCGAACGGTTTCAGGATGCCTCAAAATGACCACATCGGATCCTGCCATGAGATAACACACGGCCGCTACCGTCTCCATAAGAATAGCCCGTCTTTCAGGGTCACCCATTATCGGCACATCCTGGATAGACTGACCCGCCTCTTTGCTCTTCCAAACCTCATTCCCAACATTAGAGATCATAGGGGCCTGGAGTTTATCA
>JAFDIX010000584.1 GCA_019307805.1 Deltaproteobacteria bacterium
CTTGCTCATTCTAAGGCTCTTGTCCATACCGATACCGGCCTTTTCCAGACCCCTTGCCGCCCGTAACAAGCCTTCTGCATATTTCATGGACTGATACCCGCAACCCGCAAAAAAAATGGTTTCTCCTTCCCGGGGCAGATTCAAATCCTTTGCCCAGGCAGAGCTGTCCCCACCCACCCCGGGGATATTGCCTTTCTCCAGGATATTTTCCTTGATGTGCACGTGCCCGGGAGGCACCAATGGTGAAAGGGATGTGTTCACGTCTCTCTCCTTTCTTTTTCCTTGTTTGCCAGCCATTGTCTCGTTTTCAGGATGATGTCGGTTGGGGTGGCGTTGGTGGAGAACATCTTGCACCTTTCCTGGCATCTTCGACAGGTGGCGCAATCATAAAGCAAGCGGCTCAATTCCTCATCATCCCCCAAATCATATCGCAATCGGAGATTAATCGCTGCAAGCCTGCCGGCGGAACTCTGGGTAAACCATCCCTCATAGGTAGGGCACATCTTGACGCACATGCGACAACGAATGCATGTCTGGATTTTTTCAAGGATCTCTTTTTCCAAATCTTTGGTGCTGGTTTCAGACATAGCCCTCGCCCTCCAGGTTCCCGGGATTCAGGATATTATTGGGGTCGATGGTTCTCTTAAAGTTCATGAGCATGGTATAGGCAGCATCCCCGTATCTTTCCTTCAGGAAGGGAATCCTTGATGCTGTCTGTCCGACCTCGCCGGAGGCACAACCCCATTTCAAGTTTATTTCGCCTTCAAGGAGTGTCGCCGCCTTGATGCATTCCATCCTTTTCTCCTGGGGATAACTGGCAGGGGTGACCCAGAGTCCATGCAGGTCACAAGTGCCTACGTGGCCATAGATAAACAGTTTCGCCTGTTTCAGTGCGTCTCGATCATGTCCCCCTGAAAGATAGTCGATGACATCAGCCAGGTGGCTCAAGGGAACGGCCGTTTCAACGGCACCTGCCAGCAGTAGATCTTCCTCCCCTTCCGGTGTCTGGAGGATATTCAAAATATTGTCCCGTGCAGCCCAGTAATCTTCCCGTTCCTGTGGAGATTCAACCACCCGCGCCTCTATGGCCTTTTCTGCCTGGAACACTTTTACGATTTCCTGCGCCTGCAGGTCAGCCTCCTCCTGCCGGTGCCCTACTGTAATGGCAAGTGCCATGTGCCCCGGAGGCTCCCCCAGACCACGCAGCATGAAGGGGGCCTGACAGGCGCTTTTGTCCAGTAACTCCCCGTATAGGGGAGGCGGCAGTTTCTCCCTGTAGAGCCTCATAAATCCGTGGGCAATATCCGTGAGTTCCGGAAAAAAGCCTACCACATAACCCTTTTTGAGGGCGGGAAGGAGACGTATCCTGACCCTGGTAATCACTCCAAAGAGGCCCTCCATGCCCACAAAAAATCGGTTATAGTCGATTCCCGCAGGCCTCCGGATGCTCCGGGTGCCTGTTTCAATGATCTCGCCGTTGGGAAGAACCACTTCCAATCCCATGACATGGTCGATAATTTTTCCAAGGCATATATCCACCATGTGGCCAATGGTGTTGATGGCAACAGCGCCACCGATGGTGGACGAAAATTTGCTGCCGATATTCATGGGCAGCATGTACCCCCGGCCTTGGAGCAATTTCTCCAGTTCATACTGGTTTGCGCCCGCTCCCGCTTCAAAATACATGTCCTCTTCATGCCATTCCATGTCAACAAGCCCTTGCATGCTCAGCAGGATACTCCCGGGCCGTTTGGGACGGGGAGCCCCCTTGAATGCGGTACCCGCGCCATGGATGTAAATGGGGGTCTTCTCCTGGTTTGCGTATTTGACCACCTTTGAAACATCCTGGGTGGAGGTAGGTTTAACCACAACAAGGGGGATTTTCTCAGGCTCCAGATCCGGGGACAATGCGTCCTGGGCATAGCTCACCCGTTCGTAGATGCTGTCAGAAATATTTTCTTCCCCCACAAGGGATGTCAGCTCTTTTACCAGTTTCATTTCTTGGCTCATTTCGTCATCCACCTTCCCGACCCTGGACTCCTTAAATAAAAATCCTGCCCCAGAGGGCCTCCATTACCCGCGCACCGAAGGGACTTACTTGATTATCACACGGTTATCGGTCGAAACTTTTTTCTAACCTTTCCTCGATAAATCGCGTGGTCATATGGACATGGGTTATCAAGACTTCCTTGGCCCTATCAAATAGTCCATCCCCGATCAGATCAAGGATCTCACCGTGCATCTCATAGGACCTTGAGGTAAGGCCCGGTATATGAAGACACATGAACTGGTAGCGTGCCAGGCTCAGGGTAATGGAATCGTAAAAACGAAGGACCCATTGATTTCCTGCCGCTTCAACCAGTTTTACGTGAAAATCCGTAAAGGCATCCAGATATTGTATCATCTCTGCGGTGTCCTCCTCCGCTGGTGGAGATAAGGAGGTGGCTCTATCGAGGGCCTTACTGACCTCCGGGAGGTCCCGGCGGTCTCCTTGCTTGAGGATGTCCATTACATAGCTCTCGATCATTTCCCTGGCCCGGTATACCTGTTTCAGGTCCTCAATGGAGAGTTTTGTTACATAGGTCCCTTTCCGGGGTATACGGATCACCAGATTGTCCTTCTCCATGATCCGGAGTGCTTCCCGAAGAGGGGGCCTGCTCACTCCCATCTGAGCGGACAGTTCCATTTCCGTCAGTTTCTGACCAGGGGCAAAATCTCCGCTTATGATGTGATCACGAAGGTAATGCACAATACTTTCTGTGACGCTTTTGATTTCCATTGCCTTGAACCGGTTATGCTGTCTGCACTTAACTTTGTCTACAATATACAATAGACTGAATATTATCAAGCAATAAGTAAATTTCCGGGTCCAAAGAGGCTGTGTCATAATACAAAACAACGTTTAATTCGCACTTGTCATGCCGGACTTGATCCGGCATCCAGAAGCGCAAAACGACGAAAATGCACTGGATTCCGGGTCAAGCCCGGAATGACGAAAACACCTATAAGCGTAGTTTTGCCGATTGGGACACAGCCTGAA
>JAFDIX010000585.1 GCA_019307805.1 Deltaproteobacteria bacterium
TGGCTTTCCTCTTTCCCTGGATTTGCTATTTTTGTTACCGTTATGGGGTATAATATGCTGGGTGAAGGGATTCGGGATGCCATTGATCCTCGTCTTAGGAGTTAAGAAACGGGGATATGGAACTGTGTTCCGCATAGCAAGAAAGCTGGTGTTTGGTAATTCACTGTTTGTTGTCGGTGGCGGGTTGTTGGTGGGAAACACAACACACAACAAACAACCTACAACAAGCGGGTCGTCCATGGCTAATTCGAGTTTACTCATAGTCTCATAATGCAATGGTCTCTCACAATACGTACCTTCTAGAAATCAAGAATTTAAGGACCTACTTTTACACCGACTACGGCGTGGTCAAAGCAATAGACGGGGTCAACCTTCGCGTGGGTCAGAAAGAGACGCTGGGTATTGTGGGAGAATCGGGCTGCGGAAAGAGCGTTACCGGCCTTTCTATTCTTCGACTTATCCCCATCCCGCCGGGAAAGATTGTGGAAGGAGAGATTATTTTTCAAGGTGAAGATCTCCTGAAACTGCGGGAAAAACAGATGCGCAAGGTCCGGGGCAATAAGATTTCCATGATTTTCCAGGAGCCCATGACCTCCCTCAACCCGGTTTTTACCGTGGGAGATCAGATCGCGGAAGCGATTGTCCTGCATCAGAGGCTCAAGAAAAAAAAAGCCCTTCAAAAAACCATCGAGATGCTGCACTTGGTAGGGATTCCTGGGCCAGAGGAGCGGATTAAACATTATCCCCATCAGATGAGCGGGGGCATGCGCCAGAGGGTGATGATTGCTATGGCGATTTCCTGCAATCCCACCCTCCTTATTGCCGACGAGCCTACCACCGCCCTCGATGTAACCATTCAGGCGCAGATTTTGGATTTACTGCAGGATTTAAAACAACAGTTGCATATGGCCCTCATGCTCATAAGCCACGATTTAGGAGTAATTGCGGAGATGGCGGATCGGGTTGCAGTCATGTATGCCGGGTCATTGATGGAATATGCGGAGGTTACCGCACTCTTTCAGCACCCTCGCAACCCTTATACGAGTGGGCTTTTGCGCTCCCTTCCGTGGCACCAGAAGCGAAAGTCCCGGTTTAAGGCTATTCCGGGCCAGGTTCCCGATCCCCTCAACCTTCCTGCAGGCTGTCCCTTTCACCCTCGCTGCGATATGGTGATAGATACATGCCGACAGGTGGAACCTGCTTTTGAAGAAGTGAGCCCCGGCCATTGGTCGAAATGCCACCGGAGCCGGGAGATGTAATTGGGTTGCGGGTTACGGGATGCGGGTTACGCGTTGCGCGTTTAAAGTTTCAAGTTTCCAGTTTCGGAATGGATAGGACATAGCAGCAAAAAAATCTAAAAGTTGAGTGCAGGTACTAAATACCAACGAGTTACCAAAAAATGAATAACCAGAAAATCCTCGAAGTAGTTAATGTGAAGAAATATTTCCACCCTCAAGGGGGGCTTTTATCCCCTAAAGGGAGAGTGGTCAAGGCTGTCGATGGCGTGAGCTTTGCCCTGGAAAAAGAAGAAACCCTCGGCTTAGTGGGAGAAAGTGGCTGCGGGAAGACGACCCTGGGACGAGTAATTCTGCGCCTCCTGGAGCCCACCGAGGGAGAATTGTTCTTTGAAGGAAAGAACATCTGTAGGCTGAAGAAGAAAGAGCTCCGCAGCTTGCGCAAAGATATGCAGATTATTTTTCAGGACCCTTACGGTTCGCTCAATCCACGAATGAAGGCGGGAAGCATCATTGAAGAGCCCTTTAAAATTCATCATAACATGGGAAAAGGAGAAAGAAAGCAAAGGGTCGCCGCGCTTTTGGAAATGGTAGGTCTTCGCCCCCAGGACGGACAGCGGTATCCTCACGAATTCAGCGGGGGGCAGCGTCAGCGGATAGGGATTGCCCGGGCGTTAAGTCTCAACCCTAAGCTGGTGGTCGCTGACGAGCCCGTCTCCGCCCTGGATGTTTCCATTCAGGCTCAGATAGTCAACCTTCTTATCGATCTCAGGGAAAAGTTTCACCTCACGTACCTTTTTATCTCTCACGATCTTCATCTGGTACACCACTTTAGCGACCGGATTGCGGTCATGTACCTCGGCAGGATCGTCGAACTTTCTGACAGTGAGGCGCTTTATGAGGAACCGCTCCATCCCTATACCAAAGCGCTGCTGGCAGCAGTGCCCGTTCCTGACCCAACGACCAGGAAAACTCGTCTCAAGGTGTCGGGAGATGTTCCCGATCCATCCAACCCCCCGACCGGCTGCCATTTTCACCCACGGTGTCCCTCTGCCATGCCGGTCTGCAGAGGGACGTACCCTGTTTTTGAGGAGAAGAAAGCCGGGCATCAGGTGGCGTGCCATCTCTATTGACCTCAGGTTTCTTTCCCGCGATTATAAACATCACCACTGAATTGTTTGAAATGGTCTTTCATACATGATAGGATACCCGCAAAAAAACCCTCTGCTGGTATGCGCCCATGCATGATCAGAATATCGAGAGCATACATGGTGTAACAGTCAGAAAAACATAGGTTTCATCGAAGGAGGCTCATACGTTGAAAGATCCCAACCAACTGCGCACCCTGGTCACCGGGGGCGCTGGTTTCTTAGGCTCCCACCTTTGTGAACACCTCCTCAAGGAGGGACATGATGTTCTGTGCGCGGACAATTTCTACACCGGCACCAAACGAAACATTGCCCACCTGCTCGAGAACCCTTATTTCGAGCTTCTTCGCCATGACATTACATTCCCCTTGTACGTTGAGGTGGACCAGGTGTACAATCTGGCGTGTCCTGCCTCACCTATCCACTACCAAAATGATCCGGTGCAGACGACCAAAGTCAATGTTCACGGATCCATCAACATGCTGGGGCTGGCCAAAAGAGTCCAGGCCAGAATCCTCCAGGCCTCCACTTCAGAGGTGTATGGTAATCCCACGGTGCATCCTCAGCCCGAAACCTACTGGGGAAGCGTAAATCCCATCGGTCCTCGGGCCTGCTACGATGAGGGAAAGCGTTGCGCGGAAACTTTGTTTTTC
>JAFDIX010000586.1 GCA_019307805.1 Deltaproteobacteria bacterium
GAGGTAGACGAGGTACCCTATATAGCATAATAGAAGGATAGCGCCGTCTCTCCGTGTCACGGTATTTGTCTTTCTCATCATGAGCCAGGGCAGGAAGCTGGTGAACATCATGACAAGGTAGTCGATCACCAAACCACTTTCAAAGAACCCGCCGGGGATGGTGATGGGCCTCACCAGAGAGGCCACACCCAGGACACTCATGATGTTGAAAACATTGCTCCCCACCAGATTCCCGATGCTGATATCCATCTCTTTCCTGATGGCAGCCACCACAGAGGTCGCCAGCTCCGGCAGAGACGTTCCAAATGCCACGATGGTGAGTCCTATAAACTTTTCGCTGACCCCCAGAACGGTCATGATCTCGACCGCGGAGTCAACCACCAGCTTCGCGCCGAATACCACACCGAATATGCCGACAAGGATGAAGATGATCTGCTTTTTTCTGGAGGTAATATACTCCACCTCTTCCACACCAAGCTCTTCGAGGACCGCCTCCTGGGCCAGCCCCTTTTTGGATTCCCGCATGGCAGTATAGTAGTTGAAAAAGGTATAGAGGATGATCCCTGCAAAGAGGGTGGCACCCTCAACCCTTCCCAGATTGGAATTGAGAGACAGCACCAGGAGATATACTGAAATACCGAGCATGATGGGAATATCTCGGGTTACCACAGAGCGATGGCTGGTAATAGGTTGGAAAAGGGCCGACACCCCGAGGACCAGAGCAATGTTGCAGATATTGCTTCCCACCACATTTCCCACGGCAATCATGCTCTTGCCCTGAATCGAAGAAACAAGACTCACCACCAGCTCAGGGGCCGACGTCCCGAATGCCACCACGGTCAGGCCAATCACCACGGGGGTCACGCCCAGACTGCGTGCCAGACTCGATGATCCTTTGACAAGCCATTCCGCACCGAAATAGAGCAAGAGAAAACCGATGAGGCAGAAAAGGATGTTGAGGCCCATAGGATTCTATTCTCCTTTCCGAACTAGTCTACGCCGAGATGCCAAGTTCATATCATAATTGGAACGGTAGGGATAGCTTTCTCCCGTGGATTACCCGTTCAAGGCCGGTACATCCGATATCTATTGTGAGATACAACATATAGTGTCCTGTGTATTTCACGATACAATTGAAGGCGGAATAAAATGACTCTCTACGAACCCTTTTGGGTTTGTTTTTAAAAAAATGCATTCAACTGACTGAAAAAGTTTAAAATTTTTATCTATTGAGGAAGTATTTATTCTTTTACACTAATTTTCTTGATCTTTTAAGAAATATTATATTATAATCGTATCGTTTAAGCGTTTTATGGTTTTAAGTCTGGAAAGGAGGTGAACGCCGGGATTTTTTCAGCTTTTGGTTTTTAAAAGCCTATCGGAGTACAGGGGTCCTTCTTAACGTTGTGTGTCTTCATTGGAGTATGGTGTTTAAAATATTTATCGTGAAAGGAGACGAATCTCATGACCAATGGCAATGGTAAGATTGATTGGTCCAATCTTTGGAAAAACGAGGACTGGTGGGCCTGCTGGATCGGATGGTTCATCCTTATTCTCGCCATCTATGGGCTTGCACCACATGCGCCCAAGTTAGGCGGATGGTCTGGCGACCTGGTCAAGGCGTTTCCCAAGGGATTTGGACCGACCTTTACCGCTACACTCTACTTGTTTTTATTCTCCTGTGCGGTGACATTTATCGGCGGTATCTTCATGAAGTTTGACTTGAAGAATTACATCCCCGGTTTTCTTGTCATCTTTATTCTCTCTTTTATTTCCATGATTATTTCCAAACAGGCGTTTATGAAGAAATGGGGCATCTCCTATGTCCTCTTTGCCCTCTGTTTCGGCCTGATTATCAGCAACGTCTTCAAGGTGCCGAAATTTCTTAAGGCCGCCGGTCAGACCGAGTTTTTTGTGAAGATCGGTCTGGTCTGCATGGGCGCGACCATCATGTTCTCGGTGGTTCTCAAGGCAGGAGCCATGGGCGTAATTCAGGCGGTTCTGGTGGCCACTGTCGTCTGGTTTATGACCTACTATATCTGCAGAAAGTTCGGAATAGGGGAGCGTTTCAGCAGCATCATCGCCACCGCCAACTCCATCTGCGGAGTGTCCGCAACCATTGCCGCCGGCGGCGCCATTCAGGGCGACCCCAAAGAGATCAGCTACATGATCGCCTGGGTCCTGGTCTGTGCGGTGGTCCTGATCCTGGTCATGCCGCCCATTGCGGTGTGGCTCAACCTTCCCACCAATATGGCCGGTGCCTGGCTCGGCGGGGTCATCGATAATACGGGGGCCGTGATAGCCGCCGGAGAGATTCTTCGAAATTCCGCGGGAGAACCCAGCAAGGCGGCCGTAAATGCCGCGGCCATGGTCAAGATGGCCCAGAACGTGATGATCGGTCTGGTGGCCTTTCTCATGGCCCTGTGGGCGACCATGTCCCTGGACAGGAAGGAAAACCCGGACGCGGAAAAGCCCTCCGTCATGGAAGTCTGGTACCGTTTCCCCAAGTTCGTGATCGGGTTTATGGTGGCCTCCCTGGTGATCTCCTTTATCGTGGAGCCCTCCATAGGGAATAAGGCTGCCAAAGGGATCTCCAAGTTGTGTAAGAGTTACAGGAGCTGGTTTTTCACATACTGCTTTGTTGCCATCGGCATGGAGACCAATTTCAAGGAACTTATCTCGGTCGGGGGCGGAAGGCCGGCAATCGCTTACTGGCTGTCTCAGACCGCAAATGCGTTCTGGACACTTTTCATCGCCTGGGTCCTGTGGTCCGGAACTTTCTTTACACCGGCCATATTACCTGATTAATTGTAAGCTAAATAGGAAGGGCGTTCCCTCGGGGAGCGCCCTTCTCTCTTTTTCTTCTCTCCTGGATTCATTGACAGGTCATGAATATTGGGATTATGATTTCCCCGGGGTTTTGTTATGGGAGAGAAAAATATCATCATATTGTCCGCTGAAGCCTCCTTTGCCAGGCGCGTGGCCCTCGGGGCCCTTGTGAGACGGCCGGTAAAACCGCTGCTCCAAATGATCCCGGATTTCCTCAAAAGAAACCATGAGATAAAACGGTATTCAAAGTTTTACATGGCCCCCAGGAGGTTGGCCCTGGAGGCGGCCCTCGCCATTCTTTATGAAGATGACCGGGGTGTCGTCCATTCGAGAATCAAACAGCAGGCCAGGGCCTGGCTGGAATCTCTGACCCTCCATGCCGATGATGCCAATGATGCGCTCGCGGCCATGATCACACTGGTGGCCGACCACTACTTGAAACTACTCGGGGCGTAAGGCGATGAATATATTGATCTCGTCAAGGGAGCCTACAAGG
>JAFDIX010000587.1 GCA_019307805.1 Deltaproteobacteria bacterium
GATAATGTTCCATAACCATTTGATATCATTGCTAAAATATAACAAGAACCATTAACGTATAACAATAACTAAGAAACCTTGATTACTCCTTTTACCTCATTATTTGGTATTATTCAATGTTTTTTGATATTATGGAGGCCTAACTTTCAGTAAAAATTACAGTTTGCCGGTTTCCAGGCATAGGGTGTCGACCACGATAAGGCGGTTTTCCTGACCGCTTTCCCCGGAATTAACCATCAGGCCGTCAGAGGAAGGCAAAATATAATGGAATTTCAAGCGCGGAGATTCCTTAAACAGTTATGGCTTAAAAAATCTAAACAATTAGAACAACTACAGCGACAGAACGAGCTTGATAGTTCGATAGATTATCCTTATCTCCTCCCTGACGCCGGCACTTTAGATCTCCTGTTCCCACCCCCCTGTCTAGATATGATAAGATTTATGGAAATCCTCCAAGACAGCTATCGAAAAGACGGGGACCTGCGTACCAGGAAAAAATTTGAGGAAACCGCATTAAGGAGCTATGAAGGGGTAATAGATTTTCGGATTGTATTGACAAACGAGACGGGTATTGAAACACGTTTTTATTTGCAAATGATTCCATAATAGATTATTCTATTATGGAGTGAAGTTCCTGGGTCTCAGTCTCATTTTGCAACTATCATAGGTTCGAATCATGAAAACCAAACCTACCACTAAGTATGCACTGCTTGGAGCACTTATGTCAGGCCCTATGCACGGCTATGAAATCCTGCAGTTTCTGGAAACAGGCCTGGGCCCGGCCTTGCATATAAGCACAAGTCAGCTCTATGTTCTTCTCAAACGACTGGACAAGGAAGGATTGGTAAGCTCGACCCTAAAAGCCCAGGACACCCGTCCGTCCAAGCGGGTTTTTTCCATCATGCCCCAGGGTGAAAGGCGTTTCCTGGAATGGTTGAAAAGCCCCACCGATCACGTGCGGGACCTGCGCATTGAATTTCTGGCCAAGCTCTTCTTTTTTCACAATCTTGGCCTTCAGGGGGGCGATGCCCTTGTGGATGCCCAGATTGCCCTTTTGGAACAGGTAAAAAAAGGTCTTACGTCAAGACGCCGGGCGGAAAAGGACGACTACAACCGGCTGGTGTACGGTTTTAGGATTTCCACGCTCACGGGATGGCTCAACTGGTTGAAGAAGGAGGCCATTTTATTTGTCAAATGAGGTAAATGAATCATGGATGATTTTTACGAACAATTGAAAAAGCGCGTTTTTGCATTGTGGAAAGAGGAAGGGCTTCTCTCTGAAAAAATCCAGATCCGGGCCCGGGCCCTCAGCACCAAAGAGGCCATTGGCAACCCGGAACATCAGGATTTCCCCATTCAAAAGGGAAAAGAAAAGCTCATGCAGGCCAGTTTCATGGATGCCGGAGGCCAGGCGTTTACGGACATGTACGGCGATTACGAGGGCACTCTTGAAGAGGTCCTGCAACTGCCCATGGACAATAACCACCAGCGGGCTGTTTTTGTGGCCTCGCTCAATGCGGTGCTCAGGCATCTGGGTCGAATCGAGGGATCTATTCACTGTCGCGACGAGGAACCAGTTCGATGCGGAAAAGCCCTGGTCCCTTACCTGAAGGACCGGTACAGCGGCGTCAGAATTACACAGGTTGGGTTTCAACCGCGAATGGTAGAGAACCTGGCCGCGGCACACCCCTTGCGGGTTCTGGATATGGATCCGGACAACATCGGCACCCAAAAATTCGGAGTGACCATAGAAAGTGCTGAAAACACGGATGATGCCGTTCAATGGGCGGATCTCCTGCTGGTCACGGGAACCACCGTGGCCAACGGCTCCATAACGCCCTTAATGGATAAAAAACCCATTATTTTTTACGGAACCACCGTGGCGGGGGCAGCCCACTTAATGGGTTGGGAACGGTTCTGCCCCTGCAGCCACTAAGATATCACCATGAACAAACGATTATCCTTCATCCGTAAGATGGTCCTGGCTTTAAGCGCCCTGTTCACCATGGTTTTCGGCTGGTCCGCAATGGGTTTTTCAGCGGACCTGCTCCTTTTTGCCGGGGCCGGTCTCCGTCAGCCCACAGACCAGTTGATCCAAACGTTTCAAAAAGAGACCCGGCACAAGGTACACGTAACCTATGCCGGCAGCGGGCAGCTCATGTCATCCATCCTGGCATCGGGCCAGGGGGACCTGTTCATGCCCGGGGCCTTTTTTTATATCAAAAAGCTCGAAGAAATGAGGCGTATTGATTCCTCCAAAAATCTGGTGGCCCACACCGCCGTGGTGGGTGTCAATATCCACAAAGCGGATCTTATCCGCTCTTTTGACGATCTGGCCCGCCCCGGTCTTCGTCTGGCGCTGGGAGATCCGAAGGCCATGGCATTCGGGCGTATGGCTCGGAAAATCCTGTCCCGTTCACCCTTGAAAGAGGCGATCCTCAAAAATGTAGTCGTGTACGGGGCCACGGTCAAACAGCTGGCCATGTATGTCTCTCAGGGAGACGTGGATGCCTCCATTATCTGAAGGGCTGACGCTTTTCAGTTTCGAGATCGAATTCGAATGGTCCCGATCCCTCCTGCGTACTTTCAGCCCGAAATCGTTGCCATTGCCGTGTTGAAAGATTCAAAGCACCCGAAAACGGCATCTCGATTTCGCGATTTCATGGCGTCCAAACAGGGCATCGCCGTGTTTGAGGATTTTGGTTTTCTGCCCCTGGCTACAGTCGACGCTCAAGAAGGGAAGCCATGAATCGTGTGTTTGCACTTCCTCTTTTGGTGCTTTTCCTTTTCACGGGCGGTGTGCTTTTTGCCCTTTTTTTCCATCTGTCCCCTGGAGAAATCATCACGGCCCTCGCATCAGAGGAAACCCGTTTTGCGTTGCGCCTCAGCTTGATGACGTCCATCGGTTCAACTTTTATGGCTCTGATCCTGGGCGTACCCACCGGCTATTTCCTGGCCCGGACAAGCTTTCCCGGAAAGGCGATATTGGATACGTTTCTCGACCTGCCCCTGGTAATTACCCCTCTGGTTGCCG
>JAFDIX010000588.1 GCA_019307805.1 Deltaproteobacteria bacterium
ATATTGCATGAAAGATATTGTGGCCTGGTAACCTGTCGAGAGCCGAAAGGCCTCTAGGTCGAACGAATGGTATGAGAATTGACTCGGAAAATGTATTGTCTGACAAAGAAAGATTGTAGGCGTTCAGGGGTTCCCCGCTTCCGCTTCACTTCAGACGGGGAACGGTGAACCCTGAACCCGTGAACGGTTACAAAATTTTGAAACAGCGAGGCTATATTTATGACATTGAACATTGAAGAATGGATCATTAGGATACCAGTACTCCTTTTTGCCATCACCATTCATGAATATTCCCATGGCAAGACAGCCCTATCCCTGGGTGATCCTACTGCCAAGAATGCAGGAAGGCTTTCATTAAACCCTATCAAACACATTGACCCGGCGGGAGCCATCTGCCTCTTCTTATTCAAATTTGGGTGGGCCAAACCTGTCCCGGTGAACCCGAGATTTTTCGAAAATCCCAGGAGAGACATCGTGCTTATGTCCTTGAGTGGTCCGATAGCAAATATTGCAGCAGCATTGGTCGCAGGAATATTCATTCGATATTTTCTCTTGCCCTGGGAAACCTATCAGATAGTGTTTATCAATCTGTTATTCATGAACCTGGGTCTAGGTCTTTTTAACCTCCTGCCCATACCCCCTCTTGACGGCTCTCATGTCCTGGAAAACGTCCTTCCTCCTAAGGCAGCTCAAAAGTATCGGGAATTTGGACGTTATGGGCCGCTATTATTACTCGGAATCATCATGTTTGACAATTTTGCCCGCACCGGAATCTTAAACCTAATATTGATCGGCCCCTTGATCTATTTGGGCCATCTTTTTGCCGGCGATAATCTTTTCAAAATACTCAGGTTGATGTGAAATGAATATGATTTAATCTTGGTGGCTTAGTGCCTTAGTGGCTGATCACCTTTTGGCATAATTCAGGGCCCCACCCGCCAAAAGGAGTTCTCGCTGGCGGGCTGAAACCTCCAGGTGAGTGACGATGGGATGCCCATCCACTTCAACAGGTATTTCCATATCTCCCCTCTTAATGTGCGTTCTCAAATCGGGAAATACGACCTTTGACCCTTTGCCGAAGAGATCGTAGTCACCCGTCTCTTTAAAGGTGAGCGGGACAATGCCAAAGTTGCAAAGATTTGCTTTATGGATCCGGGCAAGGGTTTTGGCAATCTTGACACGTACGCCGAGATATCGGGGAGCCAGGGCGGCATGCTCCCTGCTGGAACCTTGACCGTAATTTTCTCCTCCTATGACAATAACGTTGCCCTTCTCTTTGCTCTCTTTATGGAAATAGGGATCAATCTGATAAAAAACAAATTCACTGATGGCCTCAATATTGGAGCGAAGGGGCAGGATATTGCTTCCTGCAGGCATGATGGTGTCCGTGGAGACATTATCTCCTACCTTGATCGCCACCTCTGCCTCCAGGGTGCCGGGGAGGGGGGCCATTTCAGGGAGTGGCCTGATATTTGGGCCCCGTATGACCCTGGTCTTGCGAGACTCATCTGAAGGAAAAATAATAGATGATTCGTCGACTAGGTATTGCCTGGGGTCCTTTACGCAGGGATAATCCAACTCCTTTGACAGGTCTCTGGGATCGGTAATGACACCTCTCAAGGCCGATGCAGCGGCCGTCTCAGGAGAACAGAGATAGACTTTATCATCCTTTGTCCCCGAACGGCCTGGAAAATTACGGGGAAAGGTCCTAAGGCTCACCTCTCCTGTTCCCGGCGCCTGCCCCATACCGATACATCCAAGACAACCGGATTCATGAATACGGGCCCCTGCCATGAGCAGTGATACAACACCCCCATGTTCCACGATATTCTCAAGGACCTGCCTGCTGCCGGGGTTGATGTGAAGAGAAATGCCGGGGTGGCGGGAACGCCCCTCCATGATCCGGGCCACCACCATAAGATCACGGAACGAGGAGTTAGCGCTGCTCCCGACAATCACCTGATCAACCTTGAGACCTGCCACTTCTCGAACAGGCACCACGTTCCCCGGTGAAGAGGGACATGCGATTAAGGGTTCAAGGGTCGAGAGATCGATCTCATCGTGTTCGTCGTACTCTGCCTCCTCATCGGCTGACAGCTCCGACCAGTCATCACCCCGTCCCTGCGCTTCCAGGTAGGCCCGGGTGTTTCCATCCGAAGGGAAGATCGTGCTTGTGGCCCCCAGTTCCGTCCCCATGTTCCCAATGGTCTCCCGGTCCGTGGCTGAAAGAACTTTCACCCCCGGGCCAAGGTACTCAACGACCTTCCCGACGCACCCTTTTACACCATGGCGCCGCAACATCTCAAGAACCACATCCTTGGCACTGACCCAATCGGAAAGTTTACCCGTGAGCCTTACCCCGAACACCTTTGGGCAGGGGAGGTAGTAGGGGCGCCCTGCCATCGCCATGGCCACGTCGAGCCCACCGGACCCGATACCCAGCATGGAAACACCGGCGGCCCCCGGCGTATGACTGTCAGCACCCAGAAGGGTCTTCCCGGGAACACCGAAACGTTCCATATGAACCTGATGTGATATACCGTTGCCTGGCGGGCTGAAATGAATCCCGTATCGGGCACAGGCTGTCTGAAGATATTTGTGGTCATCGGCATTTTTATAATCAGTCTGAAGAATGTTGTGGTCCACATACTGCACTGCCAGTTCCACCCTGACCGATTCAATTCTTAGGGATTCAAATTCCAGCATGGCCATTGTTCCTGTGGCATCCTGAAGCAGGGTGTGGTCAATATTGATGGCAATCCCCTCGCCGGGAATCAGTCTCCCTTCAATTAGGTGGGCTTGTAAGATTTTGTATGTCAGGTTTTTAGCCATGAATTACCCTCCAAGTTATAAAATTGCTTCGCAATTTTATAGAACGTCCCGCTGCGCGGGACTCCGAAAAAAGGAACTTCGTAACTATTTAGCGCTTTGAAAGAAATCATTATTGGATTAAAGGGCCGTGTAGGTCTCTTTCAGAAGAGCCGCATCAAAAATTCTCACCTGCTTGTGGAACGCCCCCTGACCCGAACCATCTCCCACCTAAAAAAATCGGAACCATAATCTCTGCGGCCGAATATGGCGGCTTGTAGGTCTTTTTCATGTAATCGTACATAGGATGATGAGCCCTTACCGGAGCGCCGCTGGGGAGCGGTTCATCCACATTGACCAGAAGGTCGCCTATCATCCGGTCACTTCCATTGTAAAAGCGAATGATCTTCTTTACTCCCGGATTGGTCACCTTGTGCGGATTCTGGGAAATTTTGATTTTGGGTATCATATCTTTGTCCCCCCTGCCGGTGGCCACAAGCTTGTACACCACCCCCAGGGCAGGAGTCTGATAAGAGGTCATCAACCGGGTCCCCACACACCAGATGTCTATACAGGCCCCCTGATCCCGCAGGCTCTCTATTATCCACTCATCCAGGTCACTGCTGGCCAGGATCTTGACATCGGGGAACCCAGCCTCGTCCAGCAATGCTCTTGCGGCTTTGGAATAGTAAGCCAAATCGCCGCTGTCAATACGGATCCCCAAGAGCCTTTTCCCTGATTCTCTCATCTTTTCAGCGGTCTTGATTGCCTCACGTGTCCCTTCCAGAATGTCGTATGTGTCCACCAGCAAGACGCAATCATCCGGAAAAACCCTGGAAAACGCCTCAAAAGACTCGATCTCGCTGTCGAAACTCTCCACCCAGCTATGTGCGTGAGTCCCTCTTATGGGAATTCCGAAAAGCTTGCCTGCTTTGACATTCGAGGTCCCTGCACACCCCCCTATGTACGCCGCCCTTGCTCCGTAAAGAGCTGCCTCCACACCGTGTGCACGCCGGGTCCCGAAATCTATGACCTGCCCCCCCTTTGTTGCGATACACATCCGCGTAGCCTTTGTGGCTATAAGTGCGACTCTGCAATTGGGCCTGTCACACGTATGAGAGGCTCGTTGGGGAATACTACTGTCCCCTCTGGAACGGCCCATATATCCCCGGTAAAAGTTATCCCTGAG
>JAFDIX010000589.1 GCA_019307805.1 Deltaproteobacteria bacterium
CGATTTATTTCTCGCCGGTATTTTGCCCGGCACTTTGATGGTTATACTATTAGCTGCGTACAGCATGATCCAAAAACGGCAACCTTTGGTTGATACGGAAAAACCAACAAATGGCGATACATTAAAGGTAATTCGTGAATCAGTATGGGAATTACCACTGCCTTTTGTAGTCCTGGGTGGAATCTACGCCGGCTTTTTCACTATATCAGAAGCCGCTGCGGTAACAGCATTATATGTACTAGTAATCGAAGTCATTGTATTACGTGAGATACCCCTCCGCAAATTGCCTGGCATCATTCGCTCATCTATGCTTATGGTAGGGGGCATATTAATTATATTAGGTGTTTCCCTGGCTTTAACAAATTATATGATTGACACCGAAGTCCCTACACGATTATTTGATAGCATACGTACTCAAATAGACAGTAAATGGACCTTTCTGATACTGCTAAACTTGTTTTTATTGGCTCTGGGAATGATGCTCGATATTTTTTCCGCCCTTGTCATTATCGTACCCATTATCGTCCCCGTGGCAATGAATTACGGTATCCATCCCGTGCATTTAGGCATTGTTTTCCTTGCCAATATGCAATTGGGTTATTTTACACCACCTGTGGGAATGAATCTTTTTATCGCCAGTTACCGGTTTGAACGCCCGGTTATGGATCTTTATCGAGCGACCATTCCTTTCTTTTTTATTTTGTTGATTGCGGTTTTAATAATTACCTATGTACCCGAATTGAGCCTTTTTTTATTGGACTAAATTTGTGATAGCGGTTTTACGTCTACGAGCCGAACAGCTCAAGGGCTTTATGGTGATAGGCCTCCTCTAACTCCGCCACCCGGGCGAGCTTCTCTACTGCCCCGGTGAAATCCGGCTGCACCGCCTCAGACACTTTTTTAAGAGAAAGGGCCAGCGCCTGCCAAGACCGTCCCAACTCCGCCATCTGCCGATCCAAACCGCGGGCGGCGATTTCAGGCACATGGGCCGCGGCTTCATTTAAAAACTCGGCATAAAGGAACCGAAACCCGCCACCGCCGGTGCCCCGCTTTTCGATGTTCTGGTACAGGAACCGGGCGGTCCATTGCCAGTCTTCGAAATTCGACCAATCTAAAATTTCTTCCTTCCAGCGTCGCAACCCGTCGATCCCCCCAACAATGCCGTCGATCCCCTGGATCTCCTCCAGACTTTCAACCATGGTCCGGCTGTTGGCGGCAACGGATTTTCGTATCCGGTCGGGCAAGTGGTCCGGCAGGCAGATACTCGCCGGTGAAAACATATGCCCCTTAATGGTCATAAAATCGACCTGACAAAACCGGGCTTTGCGCATATCCTCAAAGGGTACTTCCAGAAGTTCATGACGTTCCGTATCGGTTACAAAAAAAACCTCTCGATCCGGATCGTACCCCCACACGGTAATCACATGCCCCGGATAGTGGGTGCTCGAGCCGTAATACGGAAGATAATAGAGATCGGTACGCAGAATCACGGGAACGCCGGAATCCAATCTTGCGCGTAAGCCCTGCTCGCTCTCTTCCGGCGTGTCAAAGGTCTCCCATTGAAACGGATGGCCGATGCTGTTGAAGAACTGGGACTCCAGGTCAATGGTCCGTACGTGGACGATGCGGCTCGGAGACAGCCCGGGGAAATACATAAACCAAACGGCCACCCCTTGCCCGAGCCCGAAGCACATCGCCTCGCTCCATCCAATGCCGTAATAATTGACAAGATTGCAGATTCCGGTACTGGCACAATGCCGTCCCGGGTGATGACCAACGTTCAACAGTGTCATGATCCTCCACCTCTAATGATCTATATGTAAAGACATAAATGACTGTCACAAGGTCCTACCACCAAGGACACGAAGCAAAAAATAAGATATGATATTTGCCTTCGTGCATCTTCGTACCCTTCATGTTGGACGTCGATGCGGCCAACATGTCTCTTCTCGGAGACGGGGGAGTGGTCGGCACCGTCTACCCTTTTTCATCCTTCAAGAAGTGCCGGTGATATTCCTCTTCTGTCAGGTATTGCTTCATCAGGCGCGTGAGCATATCAAAAAGCGCCTCCATGTCCGTGTCCGACATCCGACCTCTGATCGTCTCCATGAACTGATCGTCTGAAAACTTCTGGAGATAATAGGTTAGGGTCTGCTCGTCCACGTCGCGGCTGAAGCCGAATCCCACCAGGCCGTCATATTCTTCCACAAAAAGGTGGCTGTGTTTTGCCATTAGAAACCCAAGTTCTGATTTAATAGGATAACGGATACATCGGTCATCATGGGCCCCCGAAGAATCCAAACCGAAGGCGGATCATCCATGCTGGGACCCGTCTGCTCGTGGTATGCGGGAAACACATCTATACAAGAAACATTTTTGCCGCCGCGTCGATTTCTACTTTATGCTATGCAGGGCCCCCAGTGGTTATACTATTATTGTATACATGCACATCGCGTTGCGGAAACGGAATCGAAATGCCGTTTTCATCAAATCGCAGCTTCACGGCCTTAGTCACATGCCAATAGACATCCCAGTAATCGCCGATCTTGGCCCAGGGCCGGACCACAAAATCCACCGACGATTCACCCAGTGTGTGAAGACGGACCATCGGCTCCGGATCGTCGAGGATCTTATCATGTGATTTGAGGATATCGTTGAAGATCGCCTCGGCCTTGGATACGTCATCACTATAAGCGATTCCAAATACCATGTCTACACGACGAATATCTTGTGCGGTGACATTTTTGATCACGTCTCCCCAAATCTTGGTGTTGGGAACCACAATCATTTGGTTGTCCAGCGTCGAAATGCTGGTAGAGACCAGGTTCATCTTGTCCACTTTACCGAAAACACCGCCGACATCTATTAAATCCCCCACGTCATAGGGTCGGTAGAGCAGAATCATGATTCCGGAAGCGAAATTACTAAGCGTATCCTGCAGGGCAAAGCCGATGATAAAACCGGCGACACCGAGACCGGCGAGAAGCGGTCCCAGACTGATGCCCAACTGTGAAAGCGCGATCAGCAA
>JAFDIX010000590.1 GCA_019307805.1 Deltaproteobacteria bacterium
CTGAAAAAGCGGGATCCTTTCCGGCATTAAAAGCGGGGCAATCGAAGGAGGCTTCGAACAGGCCTCTGCCCACGGCATCAAGCTGTTCAAACGGTCCCACCAGTGTTCCTGGTCCAAATACTTTAATATCGAGCCTGCCATTTGATGCTTCTTTGAGGCTTTTACATGACTCCTGGACGGCCTTGTAACATACGCTTCCCGGTACAATTACGGCCTGCATTCGCCATTTAAACACCTTCCCCTTTGCTTGCTTCGCATAGGCAGACATTGCCGTCAACGCCAAAACCATGCCTATCACTGTTACCCATACAAATAAATTTTTCCGTCCCATTTGTCGCTCCTTTCGAGGATACTCTCCAAAGCTGTTTTCTGTTAAACTCTGGTGCAGATTATTCTATCCGGTTTATTTTCTCCTCCTTTCCATTTCGTTCCTGTTAAAATTGACTATGAAAATTACTCTGGCCAAAGGCTTTGCATAAAATGCCCAATATTTTTTACTAATTGATCACCCTTTTCGGCCATCTCTGAGAGCTTCTTGTTCAACGGTTGTTAGATGGTCGCGCATTGTTTTCTTAGCCAATTCCGGGTCTCTTTTCTCAACTGCCGATAAGATGTCTTCATGACTTTTGATCGATATTTGACCCCGATGCGGCTCTACAAACGGTCACTGGAAATACGGGGGAAGCGGTTCGCTCCATGTTCCAGCCATAGGCGAAAAACGATTACGATTCCCGTCAGCATATCCCAACCTGATGTGTGACCCAGCCCGTCGATTTCATTCAGCCTTTCCGGCCATTTTTCCCGCTTTCCGGAAAGGATCCTGTTGATAACCCCATGGACTGCAGCGCATCCCGTCCCATCCATGGATGCCCGCAGATGAGCGGCACTGATAGGGTTCACCTGTTCATCCATTGCATGTAGGACCGCCCGGGAGAACGTCTTCAGAAGCGCCCTCTTGTTTAGGGCCTTCAAGGCGAGCATGATACCGCCGAGAAGGTCATCTCCCGATGGCGTTAAACCGGGTCCAAGACCCAGAAGCCCCTTGAGAGAGGATAAATCGGGATCCGTCGGCACCCGCGGTTCACCAAGGGCTTTGGCAAGCCAAACCTGCAATCGGTTTAAAGGTACCACCGCCCGGTTCAAGACGGGATTCGTGGCCGGGACATGTTGGAAAAAAGGATCGATCCACCCAGCCAGGCCCTCTGTCGGAAGCCGTCCAATCAGTGCCTGTTCCAGGGCTTCGAGGCCTGTTTTAGCGAGTCGAAAGTCCGGATGGGGGGGGGCGCAGGGTCGCCATACCTCAGCACCAGCCACTGCCAGGACAAGACGATCTCCCACCGCCAGAAGGGACCTTCCGGAGAATCTGACAGGCAATCCGGTTCGAAGGCCCAAAGACGGCAGCATCCCTTCGTCAGGAAAGGCCGTCAGGACGTTCAGCGGGGAGATCCCCAGAGAGAGGGAACCAATGCATACCAGGCGTTCTTTGAAGTCGCAGTAAAAACTGCTGTTGAAAACGGCGATCACCACGCCTTGCCCGTACAGGGCGAGGGTGCTGGCAGCGATAACCCCCATTCGAACCACCCGGAACCGGAGGGGATGCATCTCTGTCGCAGTCTCCTTATAAGCTGGAAACCGATACCCCTTTGGAATCTTGCTTTTTGGTGGGTTGCTAATCGGCATTGTCAACAATATGGGTACCGGCTTGTCCGGTGATGACCTCGAGTCCCTCTTCCAACCGTCCGATAATGGCCCGTTTGCCACCTAACTCCAGGAATCGGATGGCCGCTTCCACCTTGGGGCCCATGCTTCCAGCCACAAAATGTCCCTCCTGTTGGTATCGGCGAAGCTCCGCCAGACCCAACCGATGCAGATCTCTCTGATCCGGCCTGCCGAAATTAATTGCTACGTTGGAAACGCTTGTAAGGATCACCAGAACCTCGATGCCAAGCACATTGGCCATGAGGGCCGAACTCAGATCTTTATCGATCACCGCGTTGATGCCATGTCGTACGCCTTTTGGTCCCCGGATGACCGGAATCCCGCCACCACCGCCCGCAATGACCACCGTCCCCCGTTGAGCAAGGGCCTGAATGAGTGAGATATCGCAGATGTGGAGCGGTTTCGGCGACGGCACCGTGTAGCGCCAACCCCTTCCGGAATCTTCTTTCATTGTCCATCCCAGTTCCCTGGCGATTTCTGCTGCGTCCTGTTTGCTGAAGAAAGGCCCTACAGGCTTGATCGGATTTTCAAAAGACGGATCCTTGGGATCGACTTCCACTTGGGTCAGGAGACAGACCACATGCCTGGGACTGCCCGATTCCCGCAGAGCATTTTCCATGGCCTGCACCAAAAGATAGGCGATCCCGGCTTGACTGTGGGCCACACATATATCCATGGTCATGGCTGGGATACGATCACGGGTGAGAGCCATGCGCATAAGAATCTTGCCGACTACCGGTCCATTGCCATGGGTGATGACCAGTTCGTTATCCAGAAGCAAGAGAGGAAGGAGTGTCTGAGCCGTAGTATTTGCAATCTTCCACTGCTCGTCAGGGGTACCGGCAATATCTTCGGGATGCGTCGCATTCCCACCGATCGCCACGAGCACCCGGGGCGGCATCTCTCTTTCCAGGGATTTCTTCATGGGTTATTCCCCCCTCGTTTGTACCCATGCCAGTGCGAAAGCGGCTGCATCCGCGTTGGAAGGTGCAACCAGTATGCCCGCCTTTTCCAGGGATCTGACCTGGGAATCGCGATTCTGAATATCCTCATCAGTCCCCACAACCGAGGCGACCACCAGCGGACTATTGGCCCGAGCATTCGGAAGAGAAGTCACCAGATGCCCGGCCGGATCGCTGTGGGCGCCATAGCCGAGGACCAAATCCACCAGAATTATTCCCACCTCTGGATCCTTCAAACCTTCGGCCAAAGCCTGATCACGAACTTCGGGATCGATCATTGGATGGGGACGACCACGAGTATATTCATCGTTGCCAAAATCTATAAAAAGATGTCCGGACTTGGCC
>JAFDIX010000591.1 GCA_019307805.1 Deltaproteobacteria bacterium
TGCGGTTCGATATTCGATATTCTGCGGTTCGCTGTTCAATCAAGTTCGACCATCGAAACGGTAATTTTGATCCAAATTGAGTCATTGACCTTCAGAGTCTCATACGAGAGGTTCAAGGGTTCACGGTTAAAAAAGGATGAACATAGACCAGTATGAAGATAAGGCGACCAACCGTGAACCTGACACCCTGAGTGGTTACAGAAAAAATAACGCACGCGTTCCGAGGACGACCGACCCCATGAATGACCCGATTCAAGAAGAAAAGGAGATGCTGACGGATATTGCCGCAAGGCTGGAGGACTTTGAAAAGAAACGCCGGAACATGATTCCCATCCTCCAGATGATCCAGGAAAGACATGCCTACCTCGCGCCCAAAGCCATAGAATTGGTGGCCGGGTATCTTGGTTTGCCCACCTGCGACGTATATGGTGTTGCCACCTTTTACAATCAATTCCGGTTTAAACCCCCGGGAAAACATCCTGTCAAGGTCTGTCTCGGTACGGCTTGCCATGTCAGAGGCGGGGACATCATCCTTGAGAATTTCGAAAGGAAGTTGAATATCCCTGAAGGGGAGACAACGCCTGACAAGGAATTCAGCATTGAGCGGGTCGCTTGTGTGGGGTGTTGCGCGCTGGCCCCCGTGAGCCTCATTGGCGAGGAGGTCCATGGGCACATGGCCCCCAGCAAAGTAGAGGGTCTCATCCTGGGGTTCCAGATTGAAAAGGAGAAACGGGCGAGGGAAAAGGGGCGCAATGGATCCGACCAGGAATAATAACGGCCCCAGGGCCTACGATGCCCTGCTGGCGGAGGCCCGACAGCGCCGAGCGGCTTTCAGGGACTCCCCCCTGCCGAAAATACACATCGGTATGGCCACATGCGGCATCGCATCCGGCGCCCTCGAGACGAGGCAGGCATTTCAGGAGGCCCTTGCAGAGCAGGAACTGGAGGCTCAAATCCATTCGGTCGGGTGCATGGGCCACTGTTACGCGGAGCCGGTGGTCATCATTGAGCGTCCGGAGTTTCCCCCCATTCTCTATCACCAGGTAACCCCGGGCAAGGCCAGAATGCTGGTCCGGTCCTTTTTAGGGGATGGGGACCCGCTTTTCGAACATATCCTGGGCGCCACAGAAGAGAACGACATGATTCCCTGGGTCATGGACTTTCCCCGGTTCAACCAGGAAACAAGGGTCGTTTCGGAAAGGTGCGGACGCATTGATCCGGAGGATATCTACGAGTACCTGGCCGAAGGTGGGTATGGGGGCCTTGTCAAGGCGCTCGGGATGGCGCCTGAACAGGTCCTCGGGATGGTCCGTGACTCGGGTCTGCGGGGGAGAGGCGGCGCGGGGTTTCCAACGGCCAGGAAGTGGGACCTTGCAAGGCGGTCAACAGGCTCCCGAAAAACCGTTATCTGCAACGCGGATGAAGGGGATCCCGGGGCCTACATGGACCGCACCATCCTGGAGAGCAACCCCCATCAGGTCCTTGAAGGTATCGCTGTCTGCGCCTATGCCGTGGGGGCCAGTAGGGCCACGGTGTATGTGCGGGCAGAGTATCCCCTTGCCGTCAAGATGGTCTCCAGGGCCATTGGCCAGGCAGTGGAACTCGGGCTTCTTGGTAAGAACATTCTGGGGACCGGCCTTGACCTGCACCTGGATCTCTTTCAAGGATCAGGGGCCTTTGTCTGTGGGGAGGAGACCGCCCTGATCCAATCCATCGAGGGGAAGCGGGGCATGCCGCAACACCGTCCCCCCTTTCCTGCCCAACAGGGGCTTTGGAACCAGCCCACGGTCATCAACAACGTGAAGACCTTTGCATCGGTCCCCCCCATATTGGAAAAGGGACCGGACCGATTCCGGGAAATCGGAACAGAGATGAGCCCCGGAACCGCCATTTTCTCGGTTGTGGGGAATGTGGTCCATGCCGGCCTTGTTGAAATCCCCATGGGCGTCAGCCTCAAAACCCTCATCTTTGATGTGTGCGGAGGCATTCCCCAAAAAAAAGCCTTCAAGGCGGTCCAGATCGGCGGACCTTCCGGGGGGTGTCTGCCCCGAGCCTTTCTGGATACTCCCATCGATTTTGACTCCCTGACAGAAGCCGGGGCCATGATGGGGTCGGGCGGAATGGTTGTCATGGATGAGGACACCTGCATGGTGAATATGGCCCGATACTTCATCGATTTTACCCAAAAGGAGTCTTGCGGAAAATGCACCTTTTGCAGGGTCGGGAGCCTGCACCTGCTTCAAACCCTTGACCGTATTACCCAGGGTGAAGGCCGGGAAGGGGACCTGGAGTTGCTGGAGCGCCTGAGCCGGGATATCAAGGCGGGATCCCTTTGTGGCCTGGGCAGGACCGCTCCCAACCCGATTCTGACGACCCTGCAGTATTTCCGGGACGAGTATGAGGCCCATATTTACGAGAAACGCTGCCCGGCCGGCATGTGCCGCAATCTGACGGCCTACTATATTGATCTTGAAAAGTGCGCCCGGGGCTGCGATGCATGTGTGGGGAGCTGCCCCGTGGAGGCCATTTTTACCACGGCAAACCGGAAAAAGGGGGTTGACCAGACCCTGTGCGTAAAGTGCGGGGAATGTCAGGTGGCATGTCCCAAGGAATATGATGCCGTCAAAAGGGTATCCCCGCCCCATCTTGCCCCGGTCATTGAACGGCCCGAAGAGGGGAAATAGGGACGGAAGGTGGGGAAGGAAAATTAGACAGGATTTACAGGATTTTTTGGACGGGAAAGGGAAAGTTAGGGCTTAAGGCTCAAAGCTGAAAGAGGGAGACGAGGGGCAGAGGGCGGAGGACAGACGACAGAAGATAGAAGGTGGGAAGGAAAATTAGACAGGATTTACAGGATTATTTGGATTTTTTTCTCCCTTCCCGGACGGAAGGAAGAAACCTTCACCCCCGCCAAGGGGGGGGAGAAAAACGGGAAAGGGAAAGTTAGGGCTTAAGGCTCAAAGCTGAAAGAGGGAGACGAGGGGCAGAGGGCGGAGGACAGACGACAGAAGATAGAAGGTGGAAG
>JAFDIX010000592.1 GCA_019307805.1 Deltaproteobacteria bacterium
CTGGTTTTTCGCGAAGCATGAATGGTTTTTAGGGCAATCTTCTCTCCCTGGCGGACGAGGAAAGAGTGGCGCTGCTTTGCCCTTGACACACAACCTGCTGTTCCCTAATATATTCATAATCTTCAAAGGTGGTTAAAGCCGACGGCTCCTCGTATTTTTCTATCAATCTCATAGGTTTTCTTTACATTTTTTTATCACATCTTGGTCAGCATGGATTCAGGTCACAATATCGTTTAAAGAGGGCATTACGAATTGGACCGTGAATGGATGATAAAGGTGGAGAAGGTTTCCCTTGCATTCGGGGGTGTTCAGGCCCTCAATGGTGTCAGCACCACCCTCTACCGCGGTGAGATATTTGCCATCATCGGTCCCAATGGCGCCGGCAAGACATGCCTGCTCAATTGCATCAGCAGATTCTACAATCCCCAGAAGGGCCGGATCCTCTATAAGGGAGAGGATATTACCAGGGTGCCCACCCATTCCATTGCTCAGCGCGGTATAGCACGAACCTTCCAAAACATCGAACTGTTCAAGGGCATGACGGTTCTGGATAACATCAAGCTGGGAAGACACACATTCCTCAAGTCAGGCATTTTTTCAGACATAATCTATTACGGCCGCACCATTCGCGAGGAATTGGCCCTTCGAAAGGAGATCGAGGAAAGGATCATCGATCTTCTGGAGATCGAGACCATCCGCAAGAAGGTGGTGGGAACCCTTCCCTACGGGCTCCAGAAGCGCGTAGAGCTTGCAAGGGCCCTGGCCATGCGCCCGGAAGTGCTCCTTCTGGATGAGCCCATGGCCGGCATGAATCTGGAAGAAACCGAGGATATGGCCCGTTTCATTCTCAATGTGCATGACATGTGGGGTGTGAGCATATTGCTCGTGGAGCATGATATGGGCGTGGTGATGGATATCTCTGAAAGGGTATGCGTATTGGAGTTCGGGAGAAAGATCGCCGAAGGATCCCCTGAGGAGGTACAGAAAAATCCCCAGGTCATCACCGCATACCTGGGCCAGGATCAGGCAGCCCAATCACGTCTTTAGAAGGCTGAAGGAATATGGCTTCGGACAAATCAAGGGACAGGGAACATCCAGACACCCTTCCGTCATTGCTCATGAAGCAGGCCGAGCGGTTCGGGCACAGCCGTGTAGCCCTTCGGGAAAAAGAGTATGGTGTGTGGCAGGCCGTGACCTGGCAGCAGTATCTGGAACATGTGCGCGATTTCTCATTAGGCCTGATCTCTCTCGGGCTCAAACCGGGAGAAACCTTAGGGATCATAGGAGGTAATCGCCCGGAATGGATTTACGCAGAGTTAGCCGCACAGGCGGCCCGGGGCGTTCCGTTCGGCATCTTTCAGGACTCTATCCTCAGTGAGGTGGCTTACATCATTGACCATGCGGAAGCCACAATGATCGTGGCCGAAGATCAGGAGCAGGTGGACAAGATCCTTGACCTTAAGGAGAAGTTCCCCCGCGTCAGGAAGATTATCTACACAGATCCCAAGGGGTTGTGGGACTATGAGGATGAAATCCTGATTGATTATTACGAGGTTGAGCGATTGGGCCGGGAGATTTGCCGGCAACAACCGGATCTCTTTGAGGAGAACGTTCGTTGCATCAAGGAGGACGACCTGGCCACTATCTGCTACACATCAGGTACCACCGGAAATCCGAAAGGAACTCTGCTTACATACAGGAATATCCTGAGCATGGCAGCCTCTTTGAATGAGGTGGACCCCAAGGACCCGGATGACCAGTTCGTTTCGTTTATTCCTTTGCCGTGGATCGTGGAACAGACCATGAGCGTCTTTTCCGCCCTCTACTCGGGTTACACCGTGAATTTCCCCGAGGAATCGGAAACGTCCATGGCCGACCTTTATGAGATCGCACCCAGCCTAGTGGTGGCAGGGCCCCCCATGTGGGAGGGTCTTTCCCGCCAGGTCATGGTAAAGCATTTAGACGCCTCATTTCTGAAGAAACTCATTTACAACCTGTGCCTGCCTATCGGATACCGCTGGGCCGATTTTAAATTTGAAAAAAAGAGGCCCCCCTTTGCCTGGAAAATCATTTACTTGCTTGCATATGCAGCCATGTTCAGGGCCTTGAGAGATCGCTTGGGTTTCTCAAAGGTCCGCACGGCCATGACCGGTGGTGCGGCCCTGGGTCCTGACGTATTTCGCTTTTTTCACGCACTCGGCATCAACCTGAAACAGATCTACGGGCAGACAGAGGTGGCGGGATATTCCACAATACACCATGACGGCGACATAAAGTTTGATTCGGTAGGCATCCCTGTCCCCGCAGCCAAAATATCCATATTCGAGCCTGATAACGAGGGCGTGGGGGAGGTTATCGCATCAGGCCCCGGCCTGTTTCAGGGGTATCTCAAGAATGAGGAGGCCACTAAAGAAACCATAATCGATGGGTGGCTGCACTCGGGAGATGCTGGCTATTTTACAGCAGAGGGCCATCTGGTGATCATAGATCGTGTCAAGGACCTGATGCACCTCAAAGGCGGGGCCAGGTTTTCACCCATGTTCATTGAGAACAAGCTCAAGTTTTGTCCCTATATTGTTGAGGCGGTGGTGCTGGGCCACGAAAGAGATTATGTGGCAACCATGATCTGCATTGATTTCAAGCATGTGGGCAAATGGGCCGAAGACCACAGGATCAGCTATACCACCTATTCAGATTTGGCATCCAAACCGGAGATTTATGACCTGATAGAGCGGGAGGTGGTGCGGGTGAATGCGACCCTGCCCGAGAAGGCGAGAATTCAGAAATTCCTTCTCCTTTACAAGGAACTGGACCCGGATGACGAGGAGCTCACGCGCACCAAAAAGATACGCCGCGGGTTTATCAACGAAAAATATGTGAAAGAGATCGCGGGCCTTTACGGTGATGCTGGAGAGCTTCCCATTGAGACGGTCATCCGATACCAGGACGGGAAGACCGCCACTCTCCGCACAAACCTGATTATTCGCGCTATGAAGCCGGAAGAAGCTTATCGGGACCTGCTG
>JAFDIX010000593.1 GCA_019307805.1 Deltaproteobacteria bacterium
ACCTGATTCAAAAGCATGGCCTCTATTTCTCCCTGGATTACCGGACCCGGTCCATTGAGATCGGCTTCAACATGCAACTCAAACCCAACAGCGTGCCCGGAAACATCGATCTCTATGATAAAAACGGAACCCTTTCGGAAAACTACAGTGTGGAGGTGGACGGAAACTCCGTGTTCATTTATTTCCATGACGGTTATCAACTCAAGCCCGGGTGGCAGTTTTTTTTGTTTGTTTCCGAGATGGTCCGGTCTGCTTGGGGACACCCCATGCAGCAGGATACCACATTTCAGATCCGAACCACCTCGAGCCATATTCTTGCTGAAGATGCTTTCATTGGCGGTGCGAATCAAGCGGAAAGGACCAACATCGTGTGCATCAGCGACGTTCACATGGGGGAACAAAGGGCCGTGGACAGGGGTTACTGCTGGTTTATTGAAAACGCCGACGCCTTGCTGGATTTTGTCCAAACAATGAAGGGAAACAAAACGGTCCGGGAACTCGTGATTCTGGGCGACCTGTTCGACGAATGGCTGATTCCTTTTGACACCCAACCCTTTGACGGGGCAGTGTCTGACAGCAGCGAATATTTCGATGCTGTCCGGAAGGCCCCCACGAATACAGCAATTTTCGATATCCTATCGGAGATTTCCAAAGGCGATGAGATTGACCTGATCTATGTTCGAGGAAACCATGACATGCTTACGGACCAGACCACTCTGGAGGGACTGCTTCCCGGCGTGGTGTTCAAGGGCCAGATCGATGGGCTGGGGTCCTACAGCCCGGTGGACGGGGTGATGATGGAGCATGGCCACAGGTACGATTTTTTTAACAGTCCCCAGCCGCTGGTCAATCCGGGCCATATCCTACCCCCTGGGTATTTTGTGTCCCGGCTCTGGGCGGCCGGCATGGAGGCGGAAGCCGACCAGGAGGGCGCCCTTCCTGCAGGGGTAACAGACGAAGGGCCATTCGGGGACCAGGAATTTACGTTTCCCCTGGCCTGGGACGTTGCCCTCATCTACTCCGAGGCCCAGTTTCCAGCCCTGGTCCCACCGTGGCCCAACGATCCTGTCATCCTTATGACCGGGATTGACGGATACCCGAATCCGTTTTCTTTTGACGGTGCCAAGGAGATGTATGTCAACGGGGACATTGAAACCCTTTGGCCAGAAACCCAGGACGGAAACGGGGTTCAGGCAACTATGCCCGTGGCCATAAGTATCTTAAACGGGCACAGCGATCTGTTCGTGCAGGCCCAGGTGGAATACCTGGAGAACGAAGGGCGGGGCATCCGTATCGTGGTATTTGGCCATACGCATGAGCCCATGCTGGATGTGTTTCCGCCGGGTGAAAACCATACGGGCATTTACGCAAACACGGGTTCCTGGGTCAACGAGGCCTCTGCCGGATACATCGGGGGCAGTGCCGATCAGGTCAGGACATTTGTGGTTTATGCACCGGCCGCGTGGACCGGATCAGACCTGGACGTGGTTACCCTGTATCAGTACAACCTCTCCAACGACGGCGTTACATACGAAGCAGTCAAGCTGGCTGAAGAAAGCCTCGATGTAACCCCTTGAGCCCGACCGGAAATCCAACTGATAATCCGACCACCACCTTGCATTGTGCTTACCTTCAAATTCCTTCAGATACCTTCAGTGACCTCCAGACCAAATGCAATTAATATTGCCTAAAATAATTTATTCACAAGCAGGAGTCAAGCAACATTCAGAAATACGGAACGCTCATTGTTATATTTACTGCCCGATATCGCTGATCATGGCGGAAAAAATTAAGTAGAAGGGGCTAAGGAAGTCTGATTATCCTGCGTGCCTCACTGCTCTGGTCTCGGACATGGATCCTGTTTCGAAGGATAACAAAATGGCCCTGCCACTCCGGTGAGATTCGGAATATGACCCTGTTTCGCACCGCATCAAACAGACCACATAAGGTGCCTGAACATTCAGCCCAATTCCCTTGCAGCCTAACCTCAGGACAGTTGTTTTCATTTAAAATCCATACTTCGTAGTCAACGGGACCTTTCCGTGGATTGCCAATGGCGCTCCAGGACAACATTATCCCATCTTCTGACTTGACTACATTCACATAGGAGGGTTTTATGGGAAAAGTAACAGGGCCCATTCTGTGCTGTGCCCTCTGAATGTGCACTACTTTCTTGGCGTCCTGTGGAGAACCGGGGTCTCGACCCCAGTAGCTCATGGTGAATTCCCATGTGCCTTCAAACATCCACTGCTCCGGCCTGAGTAACACTCGCCAGGATTGTTGCACAACGTCTGCAAGGTAAGTACAGTGCCATGGGGCACAGGAATATTGCCTACCCGTCTCAAGATGCTCGGCCTTGACGTCGATAATGTCTTCAAAGTCACCGAGGAATTCTCCTGTGCCAATCCCGGCCAACACAAAGAAGTAGGACCCTGTCTGTACGGCACCGCCGCCAAGGCCGACTTCAAAGGCATTCACCTCTTGATATAAGTACTGAGGCATGACCAATCGAAAATTGACAGGCGCTGGATCCGAAATTGGCTTTTTTGCGAGGGCAGGACTAGAGAAAAATATTAGGAGGACAAAAAGCAGAAGTGCTCTTGCAGCTTTCATCGCATGCCTCCTTTTCGGTGGAATGAATATTTACCACAATATGTTTAAGCCATATCAAGGAAAGGCAGCAGATTGCCAGTGAAATAGAATATTGATCTGTTTCTCATTAAAGTATAGAATCATTATCGATTCAACAGACAATAGGAAAGCCTAAAATAGTAGTTTAGTCAAGAAAAAATGGTTTTCAGGGGATAGCGATTCATCCGTCGTGAAATTTTGCAGGCATTCCCATTTGTCGTCCCCGGTTGGCTTTTTCGCCAAAAAATACTATACTTTTCTCACTCCACCTTTACTCTGCTTTGCTTAAAAGGCATGAATCTTAAAAAAGCGATACTTTTAGCGAATGTCCTTTTGACCGGGCTTGTTATCTGGGGGGCCACAAATGTGTTTTTCTTCTGGTCCTCAAG
>JAFDIX010001025.1 GCA_019307805.1 Deltaproteobacteria bacterium
TAGGAGAAAAAAAATAGCTGTCTGTGAAGTGAGGATGTGAGACAATGAGCATTGTGATCCTCCAACAATGTCATAATGCTCATTAATCCTCTTTTAACAAACTTAATGCGTATTATTTTGCTGCGATTCTATCACCACAATATAAGATTGTAGATATATTTATCGAGTTGTTTCAATCTAACTGCCTGCCGCGGATTTTTTTCTGGTAGGATCAACAGGCCCGCGCCGGAGCGAATTAGATTCCTTTAAGCTAGAAAAAAACCTTCTGGTGCAAAGCACTATGCATAGCGCAATCCACGGAGAAAAATATAAAATGGAGAAGGAAAAAGGGGAGAATTTGACTGGAAATGGGAATACAATAATAGGGAATATTATCACTATTCTCAGCGTAACTTTGATGATTTTCGGACTACTCTATGTTTCAAATCTCTTGGATTTTTTTACGGATCATTTCACAATGGTACCCTATTGCGCCCTCGTCCTGATGTCCGTTCTGATACTGGTCTTTCTCATTTTTCCGGCCAAAGGAGGGGGGCCAAAAGAGAAACCGCGGTGGTATGATATAATATTTATCATTATGAGCATATGCGGTGCCGGCTATTTAGCTTTTTTCCCGAGTCGCTGGGAACCACTTTTAATAAGAGGGACCACCACACTTTTGGAGGTGGTTCTCTGCCTTATGCTTGTGGTGGCCATAATTGAGGCAACACGGCGGACGGTTAACTTGTCTATGGCCCTTATCGCATCATTCTTTGTCATTCATTTGATTTTTGGATCTCATTTTCCTGGTATTTTTCTTACCTTTGACTTTAGGCTTGAGCGAATAGCAAGTATATTTTACCTGAGGGCTGAGGGATAGCATTCACGATCGTCCTGGTTTTCATGGTATTTTCCGCTATCCTACAAAAATCTGAAGCCGGACGTTTTATCCTGGATGTTGCTTTCGCCCTCACAGGCCGTTGGAGGGGAGGCCCGGCCAAAGCAGCAATAATAGGTAGTGCCGCTCTCGGTACGTTGGTGGGAGCTACTGCAGCTAATATAGCTACCACAGGGTCAATTACGATTCCCTTGATGAAAAAGACCGGTTATAGTTCCGATTTCGCCGGAGGAGTAGAATGTGTGGCCTCCAATGGGGGCCAGATTATGCCGCCTGTTATGGGGGCCGTTGCATTCCTGATTGCCGAGCTACTGAGTATGCCCTATTGGTCTGTCTGTGTCGCCGCTTTTTTGCCTGCCTCCCTTTACTTCTTAGCAATATTTGTTCAGGTCCATTTTGAGGCGGTCAGATTGGGACTAGGAAGCCTCCCCTCTGAAGAACTGCCATCTTTCTGGGGCGTATTAAAACAGGGTTGGTATTATATGATTCCAATACTTCTCCTCATATATATGTTGGCAGTACTCCATCTGCCGGTCCAGCACTGTGGTCTCTATGCCTCAGCAGCAGCCATGCTGATCGTAATACTTGATTGGCAGAAGAAAAAAGAGACTCGGAAGGGACCCAAGGATCTTATTCTCTGGTTTGTTGACTTCATGGAAACGGCCGCACGGGCACTACTTGTTCCGGCAGTGGCCTGTGCCTCGGCCGGAATTATTATCGGTTCTCTGGGATTCAGACTATCCAGCATACTGGTTGACGCCTCTGGAGGCAGTCTGTTCATATTATTGCTATTAACCGCTATTGCCTCTTTCATACTTGGCATGGGAATGACTTCAATCCCGTGTTACCTTGTATTGGTCATTTTAGTGGCCCCAGCCTTGACCCAACTGGGAGTTGTGCCAATTGCCGCCCACCTCTTTGTCTTTTATTTCGGTCTAATATCCTTTCTTACACCGCCTGTGGCTATTGCAGCATATGTGGCCTGTGCAATATCAGGAGGACACCCCATGAGGACCGGGTTTATAGCCATGCGCTTGGGTGTTGTAAAATATATTATACCATTTCTATTCATCTACAACCCGGCCCTGCTCTTTATCGGGTCTGCTGGACTCATAGTTTTGACGGTAATTACAGGGATCTTGGGAGTGACTATCTTAAGTATTGGAATGGAGGGATATTTCATACAAAGGAATACACTCATTGAAAGAATTTTGTTAATTGGCGGAGGATTCCTTTTAATAATGCCTGTTTATGAGTACTGGGGACTTATAATCGTGGGCGGTGTTTTAAGCGCTATCGCATCTTTGTGGCACGCAAACTCAGCCCGCAAGGTCTCTGCTATTGTATAGTTTG
>JAFDIX010000594.1 GCA_019307805.1 Deltaproteobacteria bacterium
GTGCATTTTCCGGGATCAATCCATGCCGGTCCGGATTTCAGGGTGACCCTGTAACCCTGTCCGTTCTTTTTCACATCCTCCACTTCCGTTGCCAGCCTGATATCAACCTGCCCCTTTTCGGAAATCTCCTTCAGTTGCTCCTCTACAAGACAGTCGTTACATTTCAGGCACCGGTCCGTGGCCTTGCAGGCGAGCCTTCCTGCATGGCCTCCAAAGAAGGGGGCTTTTTCTGCCACAAGCACGGTGAGCCCCATGCCTGCGAGCTCCCGGGCTGCGGTGAGGCCGGCGATTCCCCCTCCTACAAGGTGAGGCCGGCGATTCCCCCTCCTACAATGAGGACTTGTTTATGCTCTGTGCTATCTGATGTCATTGATTAATCGTATTAAAAGTTACACTATGACAAATGAACAAAGGGCAAAATCCCCCCTCGCCCCCCTTTAGTAAAGGGGGGATGGGGGGATTTAAATGGCGGATCGAATTGTCCCCACCATGAATTCAACCCTCACGTAAACTTTTTTATGCTGGTCTCAATAGTATCCAGTATCTTTACGCTATTCGCGCCACTACACATTGAAACGTGCCCTACATCCGAAGTCAGTTCATAGCCTATGGCTGGATACCGGCTCCCTGTAATATTTCCGAGAGCAGGGATTCGTACCCGTTAAGGGTCAGGTGGACACCGTGACACAGCCCTGATCCCTTCACCTGCGTGATCATTTCAATCATTCGGGATTTTGCCTGTGTAAGGACTTCCTCGGGTCCGCTCAGACTCCCCATCTCATCCATGATTTCCCGGGGTATGGGATTGCCGGGGAGCTTCCCTTCCCTGGCCTTCCGGACTTCCCGGTCCGTAATGAAACCGATTCCCAGAAGAATCTTGACCCCTTTTTCCCCCAGATGTTCCAAAAAAGATCTTGCCTGCTCCAGATCAAAGATATCCAGGGTCTGGATGAAGGCCACGCCTGCACCCAGCTTTTTGTCGATCTTGAGGAGCTGGGGTTCCAGGGGGACGGCCTGGGGATTTCCCACGCATCCCACACAAAAACTCGGGGTTCCGTCCAGGTCATTCCCGCCGATGTCCCTGCCCTGCTCCATTTGGTGAATCATCTCAATGGCCTGGACCGAATCCAGGTCATACACCGGTTTTGCCTCAGGGGCATCGCCAAAGTGGAAATAGTCTCCTGTGACACAGAGGACATTTTCTATGCCCATGGCGTAGGCACCCAGCGCATCCGCACACAGGGCCAAACGGTTCCGGTCCCTGCAGCACATGGACAGGATGGGGTCTAACCCCTTTTCCTGCACCTTGAGTGCGGCGGCCAACGGGCCCAGTTGAATCCTGGCGGAACGATTGTCCGGCACGGTCACGCCGTCCACTTTGCCTGTCATCGCATCCAGTGCCTTGGTGAAAGGTTCGAGGTTGACCCCTTTTGGGGGTTCCACCTTCACGGTCACCAAAAACTTGTCCGAGCCGAGGGCTTCCCGAAATTTACTCACCGGCTGTATATCTCCTTTGATAGGATTTATGCGCAAGAACCGCCGGCCTGCCTGTCTTGCTGTGGTTTCGCGGCGGCATCGTTTCTCTGATCTGATCCAGGCGGTCCGTCTTTTCAAGCCGTTCATAGATGAGGGCCCAGGCACAGGCTTTTTCCTGGTCCACCTCACACATCCCATCCCTTGTCCCGGAGCAGGGACCGTTCAAAAGGCCCTTGGGACACATGGTCACCGGACACACAGCCCCGGTTGTGGCCAGATAACACTGGTTGCACATGCGGCACCGTTCCGTCCAGTATCCCACCTCATCGTTGGCTCCAATAAAAGAGGTATCCACACCGGGTAAGACCACTTTATTCCTGTACATATCTGAGAGAAACTGGACCCCCACGCCGCAGGCCAGGGAGAGGATTGCATCGTAATCATCCACCTTGTTTCTCAGTTCCTGAAGAAACTCCTTGTCACACTGCCGCTCGATGGTCACCTCACCGATTTTGAGGGGTTGCCCTTCCACTTGCGAGGCAATGGCCAATTGGGAGGACAAAAGACCGACCTCTTTTTCCCCGCCCGCAAGACAGACGGCCACACAGGTTCCACAGCCGGCAACCAAAACGCTCTCGCAGTTTTTCAGGCTTTCTTTGATTTCCTTAAAGGGCTTTCGCTTGGCAATTATCATGCTTCACTCCTCACAGCCTCATGGGGCTGCATGCCCAGGGGATTCGGGCCCAGTTTGCGCACCCTCTCTGTCAGCTCTATCACCTTTTCAACCCAGATGGGCGCATCCGATGCCCCGATGTGATACATCTCGATACGGTCGCCGCCAAGCCCCACTTCATCCAGGAGGTCCTTGGCATACTCCACCCGCTCTCTCGCCCTCAGATTTCCTTCCAGGAAATGACAGTCTCCGACCTCTCACCCGCCGACGAGGATACCGTCGGCTCCGGCCTGAAAGGTCTTGAGGATATGGAGGGCATCGATTCGGCCGGTACACGCGAGTTTGACCACCCGCACATTGTGGGGGTATTGCAACCGCATGGAACCGGCCATATCCGCGGCTGTGTAAGCGCAAAAGGTACACAGCATCGCGACGATCTTATCGCGACGATCTTGGGGTCAAAATCTGGATAATTCTCACTCATTATTAATTCTACCTTTTCAAGCAGTATGAAAAAAATGAATCAGACAGGATATACAGGATCTTTTTTGCCTTTTCTGCTTTTCTCCCCGCCTTGGGCGGGGATGGGATATTTCGCGGTTTCTTCTGGAAACCGTGAAAAAATAATCCGTAAAATCCTGTTGATCCTGTCTAATTTTCCTTCCCGCCTTCCGCCCTCTGTCCTCTGTCCTCTAGCCCTTCAGCCTTCTACCTTTTACCCACATATGGCCATTTCCTTGGCAATGATCTGATCATCCTTCATGTGCTGAATCTGGATGACCTTTCTCGGGCAGGCGCTGGCACAATTGCCGCATCCCTTGCACGCGGCCGAGTCTATGGTGATGAAACCGTCTTCATCCACCCTGGGCACGCTGAAGGGGCAGGTCCGCACACAGGTGAGGCAGACCACGCAATTCTCCCGATCCACCACGGCCACCTGTGCCTCCACCGTCATCCGCTTTTTCGACAGAATGGTGGCGGCTCTTGAAGCGGCGCCCTTTGCCTGGGCCACGCTCTCGTCCAGAAATTTGGGTCCGTGGCCAAGGCCGCAGAGGAAAAACCCGGCATTCCCAAAGTCAAGGGGGCGTAGCTTGACATGGGCCTCCAGGAAGAAACCATCCGCATCCATGGGCAGTTTCAGGGTCGTGGCCAGGTCCCGGTTGTGTTCCCCCGGTCTTATGGCCGCACTCAGGACCAGGTAATCCGCACTGAGGGTCATCTCTTCTCTCAGGTTCTGGTCAAACACCTTCACCTCGAGTTTTCCATTCACTGCGTTCACATCAGGTTTTTGCTCCGGTTCATAGCGGACAAACTGTACCCCCGCTTCCCGTGCCTCCTTGTAGAGGATCTCGTTGAGACCGAAGGTCCTCACATCTCTATAGAGAATGGTAATGCCGGCATCCGGTCGGGCCTCCTTCATCCTGAGGGCATTCGTGATGGCCTGGGTACAGCATATGCGACTGCAGTAGGGATGCTCCTCATCCCGGGAGCCTACGCACTGGATCATGACTATGTTCCGGGCATCGGGTGAGAGGCCTCCTTCCTCTGCCAGGAGGCCATGAAACTCCCGCTGGGTCAGCACACGGTCATGCTCTTTGAAGAGGTATTCCTCAGGCTCATACTCCTGCCCGCCCGTGGCCACAATGACGGCACCGTGCTCTACCAGCTCCTCCCGGTCTCCCAGGTTGATCCTTGTTGTAAACCGGCCGATATGTCCTGTGGTTTCCTGCACCCTCGCTCCGGTAAATAGATCAATCTTGGGATGGGCATGCAATCGTTGAATCATTTCTTCCACAAAGGCGGTGATATCTTCTCCCCGGGGCCCGAAGGTCAGTTTTCCGGCATTCCCACCCAGGTCCTCTTCCCGTTCCACCAGGGTCACCCCGAAACCCTGGTCCCCCAGGTTGAGAGCGGCTGTCATTCCCGCCACACCCCCTCCGATAACCAGTCCCGTCTGGTAAACGTCACAGGGAATATCCTGCAGGGGTTCAAGCAGGGCACTCCTGGCCACGGACATTCGCACCAGGTCTTTGGATTTTTCCGTGGCCTTGTCCGGATCATCGGCATGGACCCAGGAGCACTGATCCCGGATATTGGCCATTTCCATCAGGTATTTGTTGAGCCCCACCTTCCGAATGGTGTCCTGAAAGAGGGGTTCATGGGTTCTTGGGGAACAGGAGGCCACAATGAGCCTGTTGAGGCCCTTTTCCTTCACCACCTCCTGGATGGTCTTTTGCATGTCACTGGAGCAGGCAAAAATGCAGTCGTCCGCATAGGCCACATGGGGAAGTGTCTGGGCATATTCTTTCACCGCCGTGACATCCACCACACCGGCAATGTTGTTGCCGCAATGGCAGACAAAGACGCCGATGCGCGGCTCTTCCCCGAGTATCTCCCGTTCCTCGGGATATATTTCCTCTTCTATGAGGGTCCCCCTGGCCTCTCCCAGCAGTCCCATGGCCTCTGCCGAGGCGCTACTGGCCTGATAAACGGAATCCGGAATATCCTTGGGCCCTTGAAAAACACCGCATGCGTATATCCCTTCCCTGGATGTGGAGACCAGATCAAGGGGCTGATTCCGGCAGAAGCCGAAGGAATCCACATCGACACCCAATTTTTCAGCCAGCTCCCGGGTGCCGGAGTGGGGCGTAAAGCCGACCGAGAGGACCATCAGATCAAAGGTCTCATCCCTGAAATTGCCCTCTTCATCAAGATAGTGCACCTCCAGGTTGCGCGTCACGGGATCTTCCGTGACCCTGGAGATCATGCTGCGCACATACCGGACACCATGCTCGGACTTGGCCCTTTCGTAATAGCGATCAAACCCTTTGCCCTGGGCCCGCATGTCAATGAAAAAGATGGTGGGATCGATACGATGGTCATGTTCTTTGGCAATGATGGCCTGTTTCGTGGCAACCATGCAACAGGCATAGGAACAGTAATCCTTTCCAATGGAGGCATCCCGGGAGCCCACGCACTGGACCCATCCCACCCGAAGGGGTTCCTCGTTATCCGAGGGCCGCCTGACATGACCCTCAAAGGGGCCTGCAGCAGACAGGATTCTTTCGAACTCGATGCTCGTAATCACATTGGGATAACGGCCATACCCGTATTCCGGTTTCAATTTTGGGTCTGTGGTTTCATAACCGGGTGACAGAATCACCGCCCCCACCTCAACCTCCACCACCTCATCCTGCTGCTCAAAGTCTATGGCCTTGCTCTCGCAAAACTTTTCGCAGGCCCGGCATTTTCCCTTCTCAAAGTAGATGCAGTTTTCCCGGTCAATGGTGTACACGGCCGGGATGGCCTGGGGGTAGGTGAGGTAGATGGCCTTCCTCTGGTTCAGGTCTTCGTTGAA
>JAFDIX010000595.1 GCA_019307805.1 Deltaproteobacteria bacterium
TCTCAAGAAAAACAACCTGGACTTTCACCTCCTTCTGGCAAGGGCGTCCGGGAATCCCGTCTGCGCCATCCTTCTTGAGTCGGTTTTTGAACTGCTGGTAGAACTCTCCTTTGAATTCATGGATCTTGCCCTGGAGCAACACTTCTTCAAGGTGCACAAAGAGATCCTGCAGGTGATTGCCAGGAAGAAGCCCGAGGAAGCCCGAGAGCTTTTGCGGAACGATATCCTGGATGTTAAGAAAAAGCTGGCCGAATCCAAGGAGACCGTTCAGCCATAGTCCTGAAAGGGGGATACCGTGTTTGAGCAAATGATAGAGAAACTTTCCCATGACCTGAATATCCTGTCACAATCACTGGCGTCCTTTGTGACACCATTAAATATGCTTGTGCTGATCGGCGCCCTGGGCCTTGCAGTGCAGGCCTATATCGGCCTCGCATTTTTTATCTCCAGCATATGGGAGAAGGAAAGAAGGGCCACTTTTTTCGGCCTCCTGCAGTTTTTGGGCATGTTCGGCCTTCTCCTTTTTTATCTCTTTCTCGCCTGGGTGGGTTTCTTTCACCAAACCATCGGCCTGGTTCTCCTCATCGCGGGCTATGTCTTCACCGGTGTAGCCGCCTTTTTTCTGCTCAGGAAAACGGAACCCAACGAAAAGGCCCTCCAGGGCAGCAAAGGCCTCATCTGCGGGGACGTGAAAAGGTTTGATGAAAGGGAGCAGGTCTTTGCCAGAAACCGGACCATGCGTCCCGGCTCCGAACAATATGACATGTTTTACAAGGAGCATCCGGAATACGAGGCATTCGATGCCAAGAGGAGGGAAAAGGGGGGGCCCATCGGCCATCCAGGGATCATCGACCGCCCCCATGGGGATGCCAACGTGGCCATGACCCTGGCGGGCCAGAGCATGTGCCTCAACCTGTCCAGCCCGGAAATGGTGACCCCCGAGCCCCATTTTTTTCTCAAAGAGAGGCTGGAGAAGGGGAAAGTGGAACTCTCCCCGGAAGATGCCACGGTGAAGGTCAAGGGGTATGCCAGGCATCTGGGGGCTGCCCTGGTGGGTATCACGGAGATCAACCCGCTCTGGCTCTACTCCAGGCGGGGAGAAATATTTCATGAGAATTGGGAAGACTGGGGCGGGGAAGTTTCTCTGGACCATCCCCTTGTAATCGTGATTGCCGAGGAAATGGATTTCGACCTCGTTGGGCCGGCACCCCACACGCCCACGGTTATCGAAAGCATGCAAAATTATGCCAAGGGGGCATACATTTCCACCCAGATCGCCGCCTTCATATCCAATCTCGGATACTCTGCCACGGCCAACCACCTCAGGCACTATGACGCTATTCTGCCTCCCCTGGCCGTAGACGCGGGTCTGGGAGAGCTGGGCAGGCTGGGATATATCATGACCAAGGAACTGGGACCGAGGGTACGGCTCAGCGCGGTGACCACAGACCTTCCCTTGATTACGGACAAACCGGTCGATATTGGCGCTCACGATTTTTGCATCATTTGCAAGAAATGTGCGACCTGCTGCCCTTCCCGGAGCATTCCCAAGGAGGACGACCCCCATGAGCACAACGGCACCCTTCGCTGGAAACTCAATGACGAGACCTGCTTTGATTACTGGGGTAAAATAGGATCGGACTGCAATATCTGCATGAAGGTCTGCCCCTGGAGCCATGCCCGGACCTTTCCCCACCGGCTCGTCGTCTGGCTCATCACCAGGAACAAATATGTCAGGCGCATCTTCTTGGTCATGGACAACATCTTCTACGGAAGGAAACCAAAACCAAAGGTACCGCCCAAATGGGCCGAATACCGAGCAAAAAAATAGAAAGCACTGGAGTGATGGAGTATTGGGTCACGGGAATAGGGATAGAAATAATAACCCCTACTGGTATCGCGGTGACCGTACCGTCCCCCCGTCCCTCCGTTCCCCCGTTCCTCAAATATTCTATATCCATAGTGCGAATGTAAAATAATTCTGAGCATCGAGAATTTTCATGAATAACAATCGTATCATCATTATCGCCATGGACCAGCCCCTGGACAGCGATGTCCAGATGAGGGGCAAGATGTTGAACGTGGAAAAAAGGGCGGAGAGGCAGTCCCCCCGGTTCCCGGAACTCGACCTCCATGGGATCCAGAAGGAGGTGAACAGGAATCTCCTCAAACTCCCGCTGCTTTTCAAGGGCAAGTACATGGGCCTGCCCGACCTGATGAACTACCTCAGGAACGGCCGCCGGTTCCCCCTTGTCACCCCGGAGAATGCCTCCCATCACTACCTTTTTGCCAACGGGTTTAGCCTGAACGGGGTGTACCTCTACCAGTTCCTGCGGGATGAGGGATATGATCCCCGGGTGATTCAGAACTACTCCCTGGCCCATCTTCCTGATATTATCAATGAAAAACCACTTGCCATATGTATTTCCTCCACCTTCCTCTATCTGGACGATATCAGGTCCATGGCCGACGAGATCAAGGCCCTGGATCCCTCCATACCCGTAATTGTGGGAGGTATCCTGGTCAAAAAGATCATGGACGGCGGCGGGAACCTCGTGCCCCAGACCCTGAAGTGGCTCTCCGGCTTTGCAGACACGGTGGATGCCTTTGTGATCGAGACCCACGGGGAACAGACCCTGGTGCAGGTGCTGGGCGCCCTGGCCCGGGGGAAGGACCCTGGCGAAATCCCCAACCTGGGTCTTTTTGATGAAGCGGGGAAGATATTTTTTACGCCCAGACGGGAAGAGGCGTTTCAAATCGATACCACTGCCATTGCCTGGGACCGGATTCCCGGGTCCTATCTGCGGAACACACTCTCGGTCATGACCAGCCAGGGATGCCATTACCGGTGCCGGTTCTGTACCTATCACCGGTGGTTTCCAAAGGTCCTTTACAAGTCCCTTGACATACTCAAGGACGAGCTTCGGCGTATTCGGGATCTGGGTTTTGTGCGGCACCTGCGTTTTGCGGACGACAATTTCACGGCCAATGCCGGACGGTTGAAAACGGTCATGGAA
>JAFDIX010000596.1 GCA_019307805.1 Deltaproteobacteria bacterium
AGGACATGGACGGCATTGAGGTTCTCAAGATCTTTAAAAAAATGGATCCGGAACTGCCCGTGATCATGCTCACAGGGCATGGTTCGGAGCGGGCGGCCCGTGAGGGGCTGGAATGCGGCGCCTACGACTATCTCACCAAGCCGTGCGATTTGGAAAATCTTGTCCAAAAAATCAGGGAAGCCACCCGGAAGGAGAGGTGACGGCATGGACGCCTTTAAGGTTGTTCTTGTGGATGATGAAACGGAATTTCTGGAGACACTTGTCAAGCGCCTGAAAAAGCGTAACATTTCGGCCACGGGTGTTGGAAGCGGGGAAAGCGCTCTTGAGATTCTGGAAAGGGAGCCTGCGGATATTGTGGTCTTGGATGTGAAAATGCCGGGCATGGATGGGATTCAGGCCCTCAGAGAGATAAAGAAGCGTCACCCGTTGATCGAAGTGATCATGTTAACGGGTCATGCGAACATGGAGGTCGCCCTGGAGGGAATGGAACTCGGGGCCTTTGACTACCTCATGAAGCCCATATCCATCGATTAAACTTGAGGATGCCAATCAAAAGAGAACAATTCATATCAACAAAATAAGGAACATGGAGGAAGGTCTGAAAAAAGGAGATCAATAGTCGTTGCATCAGGAGAGGTTTTCAACGGATCTTTACTCATGACGATGAAAAAAGGAGGATTCATACCCTATGAATATTTTGCGGCAATTCGGTGAATTCATGATGATGGGTGCCAGGGCACATGCCAGATGGGAGATAGACGTCTCCAATACCATCTGGAGGAGCAGGACGCGGATGATCATCCTGGGACTGCTCACCATCCCCATTCTTCTCGGGGGCATCGCCTTCGCGGACCAGATCGGCAGCGCCCTGCCGGATGTTCTGGGCGGGAAAAAGGCATACAGCCCGGCTTTTTACTCGATCGGCATCTTTCTTGTTTCGATTTTTATTGGCCTTGGTGCAGGCCTTATCACCGGTTGTATCGGCGCCGGTGGCGGTTTTGTGATTGCTCCGGCGCTCATGAGTGCCGGCATTAAGGGTATTTTGGCGGTGGGCACGGACCTGTTTCATATCTTTGCCAAGGCCATCATGGGGAGTGTGATGCACCGTAAGCTGGGGAATGTATCTGTTCCCCTTGCGGTGACTTTTCTGATCGGGGCCGTTATCGGGGCTACGCTCGGGGGACTTATCAATCGTTTTTTCTATGAAATCAATCCCGTGCTCAGCGACGCATTTATCACCACCATCTACTCGGTCATACTGGGTTTCCTGGGGGCCTATGCCATGATTGATTTCCTCAAGGCGAGGAAGGTCAGTTCGGAGAGGGACTTCCAGGGCGCAGGCGAAGAGCATGCAGATGAAAGGGCTGAAGGGTCCGAGATGGGCAACCTTTCCGCAAAACTTCAATCCGTGAACATACCGCCCATGATTAAATTTGATTACGACTTTACTCCCGGCGGCCGTAAGATCTCCTGGGTGTTTCTTGTGATCAGCGGTGTCATTGTGGGAATGGCTGCGGGAATTATGGGCGTGGGCGGCGGTTTTCTGACATTTCCCATATTCGTCTATGTTCTGGGTGTCTCCTCCATGACCACGGTGGGGACGGATATCTTTCAAATCGTATTTACCGCCGGGTATGCCTCAATCACCCAGTACGCCGTTTACGGTTTCATCTTCTATACCCTGGCCATGGGCATGCTGCTGGGGTCCCTTCTCGGCATTCAGATCGGCGCCATGGTTACCATGGTCGTCAAGGGGATCACGATTCGGGGCTTCTACGCCATGGCGGTACTGGCAGGTTTTGTGAACCGTATCTTTGCCCTCCCGGGAAAACTGGCAGACATGGAGGTCCTCGCCATCTCAAAGAAGACAGCCGGCATCCTTGAGTCTATCGGCGTCTATGCCTTTTTCATCGTGATCGCAGGATTCGGTATCTGGGTGATTGGCACATTTCTGCGCAATATCGCTGTTTTGAAGGGAAAGGAGGCGAAATCCTGATGGAAAATAAAAAGAAATTCTTCATGGGCTTATTCATGATGATCGGTTTTGTGATCGTGCTGATCATTGCCTTCTCCCCCCTGTTGGGTGGTCAAAACGCTCTGAATTATATGGACAACCTCTACAACTCCATCTCCAAAGGATCGGCCTATTACATCCCCAAGGTCCGGAAGGCGGCGGCGGATCCTCTTATGGGCACACCGGTCAGTGTGACCCTGACATTGGCAAACAGTCAGGAGGCTGAAAAGACGGCCAAACTCTATAAAGGGGGCGGGGCAAAAGTCCAGGTCACAGGGGATCGGATCAAGATAGAAGGGGATCTTGGCAAAATCATCCAGGCCTGTTTGGCAGATGCGGACGCCATGTATTACAATAAGGGAGACCAACTTGCCGGCAAATACGGGTACAACGAAAGGGAGGTCCTGCACCAATGGTGGAAGTCATTCAAGGAAATGGAAAAGGACCTCAAGCACCAGAAAAAATTCAAGGAGGCCAGTGCCGTCGCCCTGACCGTAAAGAAGGCCGTGGAGGCCTCTTACAACTATTACGGGATCGAACCCCAAAAGATCACGGACCGCATTGGGATCGTCATTCTCTCCCTATTGTTTTATGTGATCTACACTATGTGGTACGGGTTTGCCTTTATTTTCATGTTCGAAGGCTTGGGCATGAAGCTGGAACACTGATCAGGCCCTCTAAACCCCCAACTCTAGGAGGCTGTCGGAAAACCCCCATCTGCTGTGTTATCCTCATCCCTCGTCACTGCGGCGTACTTCCATGTACGCCTCATTCCTCGGGATTTCGGATGCCTTGCATCTGGCAATTTTCCATCAGCCTCCAATGGAGCTGGTTCTCCGACAGGCTCCTGGGAGGCTTAATGGTAAATCTTTGAAGAGGCCAAAGACACGGATTCTGCTTTGTCTTAGGCCTCTTTTCATATAGTCTTAGAACCATGGACCTGCGTCGTCTATTCAGCCGGGTGAAATCCAAAAGAAAGGCCTTGTCAAAGGAGGGCGTTGAAGAACTCCGACTTGCCTTCAAGGCGCGCTACCACAGCTTCAAGCTTCTACTGAGCGCCAACAACAGGGCACTGGAGATCATGGCCGAGATGGAGGAGGCCCTTCGAGGGACCCAACCCTTTGGCATGACATTCGTTTTTTCTCGGTGCACCGAGGTGGGCACGAATGTCTGGCGCATGATCAGGCACATGGACGAGCTTGCTCCCGGAAAATATGGGGCACTGTATGAACAATTCAAGGAGATTCAGCGAGGCATCAACCCCTTTATAGAGCACAAGCACGCATTGAAAGAAGGCCCTCTGGTGATTTCACTGGAATCCGTCGACATCGGCATGACGGATCAGGTGGGCAGCAAGGTGGCCAATGTCGCAGAAATCAAAAACCGGCTCCTTCTCAAGGTGCC
>JAFDIX010000597.1 GCA_019307805.1 Deltaproteobacteria bacterium
GTTTGATCGAAAAAGAAACTCTGAAAAAGCGAATGTCGAATAATGAATGTCGAATGTCGAATGTCGAAGGAATGAATTCTGCCTGTCATGAGCCTTTGTGTCGAATAGTCAATTTATAAAAAAAGACTGATCAAAGCGAAACCATCCTTCGACATTCTGCGGTTCGATATTCGATATTCTGCGATTCGCTGTTCAATCAAGTTCGACCATCGAAACGGTAATTTTGATCCAAATTGAGTCATTGACCTTCAGAGTCACATACGAGAGGTTTGTGGACTAACCGTGAACCTAACAACCTGTCTAGTTACTCAATATCATACAAAAATTCTATGAGCTGAAGAAAATAGAAAGGAGGGGAATCATGGATATTCAGGGGTACAACATGCCGGAGGACCTCTACTACGAGGAGAATCACTTTTGGGTGAAACAGGAGGGTGACCTTCTGGTGATGGGCATGGATGATTTTGGCCAGAAAATGGCAGGAGACATTGTGTATGTGCAACTCCCGGCTGAAGGGAAAAAGCTGAAACTCGGAAAGAGCTTTGCCAAAATGGAATCCGGCAAATGGTTGGGGAAGGTACCCGCGCCAGTCAACGGCGTTCTTGAAGAGATCAATGAAGACCTGGAACTCAATCCCGGCCTGATCAATGAGGACTGTTACGGCGAAGGGTGGATATATAAGATCACACCGGACGATACCAGTGAAATCAACAACCTCATTCATGGGGAAGAGGCGATTGAAAAATGGGTTTTGGCGGACATCGAGAAATACAAAGAGGAAAAGTGAAACTGTATAATCTGGGAAAGGTCCCCTGGGAAGAATCCCAGCTTATATACCACGCCCTGGCCCATTTGGGGCAGGAAGCCCTCTCCCTGGTCTCCCCGGCAACACCCTACGTCTGTGTCGGGTATCACCAGGACGTGGAGCAGGAAGTGGATGTGCCCTACTGCAGGGAACAAAATATTCCGGTCTTCAGGCGGGATGTGGGAGGGGGTGCTGTTTATCTGGATGGGGACCAGCTCTTTTTCCAACTCATCCTTCGAAAAGACAACCCCATCATCCCCCCGGGCAAAGAGCGGTTTTACAAAAAATTTCTAGAACCTGTCATTGGCGTATACCGGCACATCGGCATCAATGCAAAATACAAGCCCATCAACGATGTGATTGCAGAGAACCGAAAAATATCAGGAACAGGGGCGGCAGAGATCGGTGATTGTGTCGTATTCGTCGGTAATCTGATCGTGGACTTTAATTATAAAATGATGAGCCGGGTGCTCAAAGTTCCTGACGAGAAATTTCGGGACAAGGTGTATAAAACCATTCGGGAGAATCTTTCCACCATTCGGCGTGAACTTGGAGAAGAAGAGGCCAAAAAATGGGACGAAACCACCTTAAACAGGCTCATGGCCGAGGCCTTTGCCGAACTTGTGGGCCCCATGGAACCCTCTGACAGGGATCGTGTGCTGGTGGAAAAGATGGATGAACTGCGGGCGAGAATGGTCAACGACGAGTGGCTCTTTCTGGAGTCCGGGAAATTGTCATCCGGGCGCGACATCAAGATTCGGGCCGGTACAAAAGTGGTGCATCGGATGCATAAGGCGGTCGGAGGGTTGATTCGGGCAGACTTTGAAGTCCACGAAGAAAAATTCGGCAGGGTCCATTTTTCAGGAGATTTTTTCTGCTTTCCCGAACAGGGTGTCCAATGGCTGGAATCCTCTCTGGAGGGAAAAACCCTGGAAGTGGCCGGGGGCGTGATCGAAAAGTGCTATGGGGAAAAGGGGATTGAGACCCCGGGTATTGGTGTGGATGACTGGCTGGCAGCCCTGGCACAATAATGTGGAAATGGCTACTTTGTCCGGTCTCTGCGTTAAGCTCAAATTTTAATGCTCGAAATATTTCCATATATTCCTGCGCCTAAAATTTTCGCATGCCTTGATCTCGAACAAAATATCACATTTCTGGATGGATACCGGTTCAGTATTATCTTTCACCTCGAAGAGCAAAGCTCCCCCCGTTTGGGAATTCATGGATAATTTACACAATCTCACGGAAAAATTGAGACAGGCCAGGGAAACCAGTTGGAAGCATTGCGGGAAGACCCTCACGGTCTATCTGCCCGGTATGTTTTCATTGGACGGACTGTCCGGCGCCTATCCGGCAATCTCCATCACCGGCAGCGATTGCGCGCTCCAGTGCGATCACTGCTGCGGAACCACCCTGCAGCCCATGATTTCCGCCATGGAGCCTTCTATCCTGTTAGAGAAATCCCTGGACCTGGCAAAAAAGGGAAGTCAGGGCATTCTCATCAGTGGCGGCTGCGATAGGGCAGGCCGTTTGCCCTGGGAGGGGTTCCTTCCCGCCATTGCGGAAATCAGGAAAAGCACGGACCTTTACATCTCCATTCACTGCGGTCTCCTCGATGGGGAGACGGCGTTTGGCCTCAAGGACGCGGGCGTGGACCAGGCCCTGCTCGATGTCATCGGTGACAATGAAACCTTTCAGGGTATCTATCATGTGGAATTCGGTGTCTCACGGATCAGTGAAACCATGAAGGCCTTGTCCAAGGCGGAACTCCCCATGGTTCCCCATGTGGTGTGCGGTCTGCACTACGGGGAGATACGGGGCGAGAAAAACGCTCTGGAAATGATCTCCCGATACCCGGTGGAGCAGTTGGTCATTGTCTCTTTGATGGCCATACCCGGTACTCCCTTTGGGAAACTGAAGGGGCCATCGGCCGAGGAGATCGGAGAAATTATTGCCCAGGCCCGTTGGATGATGCCCCGTTTGCGGATGAGTCTCGGGTGCGCCCGCAGGCGGGGGGATACGCAAACGGAACTGCTGGCCATTGACGGGGGTATCAATCGCATGGCCCTCCCCTCAGAGGAGGCGCTCGATAGGGCCAGGGAGTACGGCCTGGAAATAAGGTATCAAAGGACCTGCTGCTCCGTATCCAGGGATACCACCAAAGAGGATTGGTAGCGAACCCGGTATAATGACCCGGAAATACCTAGAACCCGGTATAATGACCCGGAAATACCTAGCCAAACATATTTGAAATTTGCGTCACTTCGATGCCACGTTGGCCGGTGTCGGGACGTCTGAGGTTGTGCGAGTGTTCAGGGGTTCAGTGTTCAGAGTTCAGGGGACCACCTCCGCTCTGACTCCGGCAGGTGCTTTTCAAGTGATTTCTCCAGCCCGTTGAGCATGCGGATGCACTCCTTATAACGGCTGCGATACGAGCTGTAGACGTACTGATCGATGTAGCCCTTGAGTTTGGCGATGAAAAGGTGATGAATCGTCTCTCCCGCTTCGCCTCGGCTCCGGTTGACCCCTTCGATCTTGTTGCGGATATGCCGGTCGTCGTGCTTTTCGGCCAACTGTGCCGGGGAACTGTTCGAGGACCGGCGCACCTGCGATCCGAGTTCATATCGTTCCTCCTGCGGCCATTCATGGCTCAGGTCGCATACTTCAATGTGCAGCTTGCAGAGCCTCTGATAGACCTGCCGTTCTACGCCACGTATCTTCGGCTGGCGCATAACGAAGCGCACCAAGGGCAAACACCAGGTTGTGCTCGATGAGATGGAACACGGGCATCATGTCCTGCGCGCCTACTCCAAGAACGCCTTCG
>JAFDIX010000598.1 GCA_019307805.1 Deltaproteobacteria bacterium
TGTCCCCGCACACGTAATTCCCCGAGGAAATGGTCTGTGATCTGGTCGCCGATTTCCTGATCCGCATTCGCCTTTTCTTTTTCGGTGCCTTCTTCCTGCCCGGAGCCCATAAAGGTATCGAGCTCATCCAGGAGGTCCTTGTCCTCCCCGAAGGCTGGTGAAACCGACAGGCACAGCATGACACAGAGCACACAGAAGAGCAGTTGCTTTCCCATCCTAGTCCCCCGCTTTCTGAAGGTACATCCAGGCGGTGATGGCCAGACGGTGGCCTAATATCCTTGCCAGATTACGAAATGCCTTGCTGGCAATATGGGGGTGAAATTGCTGCAGCCTGTGGAAGCCGTCCCTTGTAATTTCCACGAATTTGAGGTCTGTAGCCGCCCTTACATTGGCGGAGCGGGGACAGGAGTCAAGCATAGCAATTTCCCCAAAAGTGTCCCCGGGACTGAACTGGGCATAGGTGACTTCTTTTCCTGTATCTTCATGGACACTGTAGGCATGGGCCCGTCCTTCCAAAACGAGAGCCATTCCATCTCCCTTTTCCCATTCATGGTAAACGATCTCCCCTGCCCTTGCCTCTTTGATCAACCCGTGAAGGATGATTTTTTTTATCTGCCAAGGCCTCATATCACGAAAAAACTCGGACTGCTCGATGATTTCCTTTCGCAGTTTCAAACTGACCATGTCCCAGAGGGTCAAGAGCTGCGTGGATGAGAGGAGTATCGGTGTGACAAGCATATCACAGAGAAGGGCTACTACCATGACAACGGCGGAAAGGGTCGCAAAATGAATAATAGTGACAAAATTGGATAGGGTCAGCACTAAGAAACCAAAGGTCAGTGCGATTGAAGTAGAAAAAACAGGTCGGATTTCAGCATTGATACAGACCCGCATGGCCTCTTCCTGACTCTTGAGATGGTGCATTTCAGCATTGTACCGGACCATGAAGTGAATGGTGTCATCCACAGCGATACCTATCGCAATAGCCGCCACCATCGCTGTGCCGATATTGAGCGGAACATTGAAGAGCCCCATGACCCCGAAATAAATGACAATGGGCAAAACATTGGGAATGAGGGAAAGCAATCCCGCTTTCATGTTCAGGAATAGAACGGACATGATAATAAAAATTATGATGAGCAGAAGAGAAATCGACTTGGCCTGCCCCCAGGCAATGGAATCCGCAGCCCTGAGCGTAAGAATACTTTCGCCCGTAAAGACATATTTGAAGTGCGGGTTCAGGCTCTCGTCCATAAAGGCCTGGAGCCTGTTCAGGGCCCTTTTGAGTTCATGGCTGGAGCTGAGATTGTGGGAGACGATGATATTGATTTCATTGAATTCATGATTGACGTAGGGCGCAATGACATCGTCCTGGAGAAAAAGCAGGTATTGAGAGACCTTTGCCCGTGTTTTTGGCAGGGGACCCGGTGAAGCGTCGTCGCCCATCATTTCCCGGTGAATGAGTTGCAGGAAATCCACGAGGGAAACGGTCTTATCAAAAAGCCTTTCTTTTCGGATAAAGTCTTGTATGGAAAGGATTTCCTCTAGATTTTTTGGATCTTTGAAGATGCCCTTATGCCCGCCGCTGATGCGGATAAAAAAAGACTGCACCCCACCCAGTTCCCGCCCCATTTCATTGAGCTGCTGAATGACGGGGGCGTTCTTTTTGAATACCCCCATGACGTCGTTGTTTAATTGAACCCTGACGCCAAAAAGGCCAATCACTGCGCTTATTCCCAAAAAAATAATCATGACCGCTTTTTTCTTGTTTGTAATCAAACCAGTAAAAAACTTTCCTAGAGCCTCGAAAAAAAGCCGTCCTGGTTGATGCGATTCTTTATCCCCGTCATTCCTCGGGTGGCTTCCAAAAAATCTGAAGTACGTTGGTGCAAGGAGGCTGGTAACAATGGGGTTCACCAAGAGGGCAAATGATGCGGCCATGCCGAACTGTCTCAGAATGGTGATTTTGTTTAAGCATATAGCCAAAAACCCGAGAAAAGTGGTCAAGGCGGTAATCATGACCACGGTACCCATTTTCGCTATCATAAAATCAATGGCGAGCTTTCTCTCCTTTTTCACCCGGGTCCCTTCAAAGTATTCCGAGAGCAGGTGGATATCTTCGGTGGATCCGATAACTATGGTAAGTGAGGGGACAATGATCGTAAGGATATTGAGCGGGATATGTGCGAGAGACATAAAGCCCAAGGTCAAAAGGATACTGATACCGGAAGTGAGCAGAGGCAACACCGCACCGCTCAGGGACCCGGTAGTCAACACCAGTCCCACCAGTAGTGCCAGCATTGAAAGAGGAACCAGGCGCCGCTGATCTTGGGACATCATGTCAGACATGACAGTCCTCAGATGGTAATTTCCGACCTGAAAGACCCTTTCAAAATCGCTTTGCAGTGGTTTCAAAAGGTCTGATATCCGATCGGAAATCTTACCATAATAATTGGCATCATCAGGGTCCGGATCAAGAAAAAGCTTGATTGCCGTTGCTGAGCCGTCTTTTGAAACAAAGCCCCCGACCAGTATGGGATTGGCCAATGCATCCTTGAGGACCTGTTGCGCCTCTTCCCTGGTTTCAGGTATCTGCTCCATGAGCGGACCGCTATAGAGATCTCCACCCTCATTTTTCACAGTGGATACGGAAAAAAGACTCTCGACGCGGGATACCCCGGAAAGCCCTTCCAGTGCATATACAAGATCTTCAAAACGTGTGAGTTTTTCAGGTGTAAATAATAGCTGGTCCTGGACAAAGACAATACCGATTTTGTCCGTCCCGAAGGTATCCAGGGTGTCCTCATAGATAAATCTGGCAGGGTCGTTCTCGACCATAAGGCCTTCAGCAGAAGGGTCTTGCTTGAGGTGGGGGATCTGATAAACAGCCAGCGCTGTTATGCCGGAAAGGATAAGAAGGACAAGCCAGGGATGGGCATGGCTGAAGCGCATTAATTTCTGCATAATCGGTTCCCGTTAAAAAACCTGTTTGCAGGAGAAGCGAATACAAGTGGACTCTGATGCTGCTAATTAGTGTCCATCCAGAAATGAAGTTTTCTGGATGGAGCGTCTAGCTGTCAGCGTTCAGCATTCAGCTTCATCTGTTGGTATTTGTGGATTTTGCTGACCGCTGATAGCTGAGTGCTGATAGCGCGAATCCGGAAATGGCTATTTCTGGATGAGCACTAATTGAGATGCCTGCCGGACAAGATGAAGCGATCGGTGAATACGGAATCATCAATAGCCACATTAATTTGTCGGCTCTTTATTCCCATGACCGTCCTGTGCCCCGTCTTGTTATTGTG